>RFUY01000081.1 GCA_009922705.1 Gammaproteobacteria bacterium | reverse complement strand
CATGGATGCTCACGCAGGATCTGTTGGGCCGTCGCACTCACTGCGGGCATGTCTAAAAAGTTGACTGGGTAACAGGTCACACCCAGGGCGCGCAGGTCATCTAGACTCGAATACGCGGTGTTGTAGGTGATCAGGACAGTCCATCCGTGAGCCCTGTAGTGGGTGGCGAGCGCAAGACCGAGTCGGGTCGCGCCACCGGTAATAAGGATTGTTTGGGTCATGCGTGAAGGGTCTCTGCGCGGATCGGGTCAGCCATCTGAAAGAATGCATGGGTGAGCTGTAATGGCGAGGGCCAATACTGCCGCTCCCGTCGCCACACCTGTTCGGCTTCTTTAATTAAGGGATCAAACGCTTGGTTGTACGGATGAAAAGGATCCAAGGGATCATGTGGCGCAATCTGATCCAAGCCAAGCTCATGCAAGCGCCGCGCGAACCAACGCTTCAAGTGTACATACTCCGAGGCATGGCGTGCATGTGCCTGGGGGTCAGTCATCACGGAATACACTATAAGCCTCGCATGGTCTGACCAAGTTGGACTGGAATCACCGCATCAGTCATCCAGAACCCCTGATAGGGAGCGTCGGTCTGCTGGGACAGTCGCCACAAGTAGCCGGCCACCTCACCACTGGCACCGATCACAATCACCGGGACTGTCATTCCGTCAGGCGTTGACTCTGCCTCACCCAACTGACGCGAGCGGTGGTTGATCAGGGGCAAATATTCGGGTTGGCGGACGATGGCTGTGAAATGCCAGAGAGGCCCCGTCGCGCGCTTGTTTTTGGGGCTGGCAAAATAAAACGCTTGCTCGACACCCGCGTTCGGGTAGGGCAGGTCATTCGTTTGCATTGCATTCAAGACAACCTGTACCACGTCCTCGGGCGAAAACTGTACATCAGGTTCAATCAGGTCGGCACGCGTCAGGGAGGCGCACACAAGGCAGAGCAGGACTATCAATCGGCGCATGGCGAACCCTCCGCGTCTGGTCATATCGTGGGGGATGTTTGGTGTGGACTCAAGACCTGAGTGTCGACAATGGGATAGCACCAGGCGTGCCTTGGATCGATGTCTACGCCACCTGAGAAGTGTGTAAACGCGGGTAATACCAGTTGATGAGTGCCCCACTGTGCAAAACAGGGGAAGCGTAATCGATCGCGGCGACTGCGATAAGTCACCATCGGGTGCAGATGTCCCGCAATACAGGCTGTCTCAGTCGGGGATTGTGCGGGTACATGGGCAAAGGTCACGCAGCCCCAGGGCGTCGGGTCCGGGTGGAGGCAGACGCCCGTCTCAGTGAGCGCCCGTGCTGCAGGTTGGTCGTGATTACCGACGATCACATGGATCTCAGAGGCCGCCAGAGGCAATGCCTCAAGACAGCGACTGACATGTGTAGACGCCCCCACCGACGTGTGTACGAGATCGCCAAGAATCCAAAGGCTGGTCGCGGCGGTCTCTAGGAGCGCCTGTCTTAATCGGAACACATCCTCTTGTTCAATCTTGTCACTGATCGGAATGCCTGCGCGCCGGAAATAGTGGCTCTTTGCGAGGTGTAAATCGGCGATCACCAGACTCCCTGTTTCCGGGTGCCACAGGCTTCGATCAGCCCGAGCAATCCAAGTCAGCCCGCCAAACTCAATCGATTGCATCAAATCCTCGCAGGCATTTTGCCAGTCGTTTAGTCACTGACTCCGAGGACAGTCGGCTACTGAGCCGATCATGCACCAAGGGTAACGATAAGGGTGTGGGCTGACCTGGGGTGATCCATCGCACTGGCATGGATTGCAGGCGTGCCAAGAGTACGCGTAATCGATCGATGTCAAAGGCTGTTTCGAAGACATCTCGTCGGGTTTGTTCGAGCAGAAGATGGTCTGGATCATAGGTGGTTAAGACATCAAACAGAATCCCTGCCGAACTTTGTAACATGCGTAGCGATTTCCGTTGATGCGGATAGCCTTCGAACAGCAGGCCCGCGATGCGCGCAACACCGCGAAATTCGCGGCGCGTCAGTTCGGCGAGATTGACAGCCGCCTGCAAATCGTCAAGGAGTGCTGTCGGAGAGAAGAGTCGACTGGGATCAGTCCGCAACGGGGTGAAGGCGTCAGGATCGTCACTGAGCAACTCAAGGCCGTAGTCATTGACGGTGACCGTCAGTGTCACATCTCGTTGTTGACTGAGCCGATAGGCCAGCAGCGGTCCGAGTGCCTGGTGTACAAGCCATCCACCGAAGGGATAGCAGACGCAGTGCGCACCATCCCGTGTTGTGAAGGTCTCGACTAATAGGTGCTCCGAATCCACCTGTACTCCAAATCGCTGCAGTACCGAGCGCGTCTCTTCAACAGCCTGATCCAGCGCCGTGGCATTGACAAGACAGGGTGCTGAGGGGCGAGGGTGAGACAGGCGAGCAACCATATGGTCTGCCAAGGTTTGACTCATGGGGAGTCGACCACCGGTCCATCGCGGGACTTCTTGGGCGACCTTACGGGCGGCTTTCACCCAAAGCTCTCCATCGCGTATGCGTACATATTCGAGTACCCGCCCTGCAAATCGAAAACAGTCGCCCGGTTTGAGTCTTGCCGCGAAACTTTCTTCCACTTCGCCCAGCACCGCGCCTCGCTGCACCCTGACCCGTAGGCTCGCGTGGGCAACGATTGTTCCGATACTGAGACGATGACGCCGCGCGATAGTCGGTGTTGCAATCTGCAGACAGTGATCTTCCCGAGCGACTAAACGTTGATACTCGGGATACTGTGTGAGGTGTTTTGAGCCGGTTTGCAGGACCTGTACAAGGTCATCAAAGGTCGCGCGGGCCAGATCAGCGTAGGCGGCAACGGACGTGACTTCAGTGTAGACAATCTCTGGATGCCACGGTGCCTGTAGCGCCAGTGTGACGAGGTGCTGCATCAGCACATCGAGATGTCCTGTGGTCAAGGGTATTGGCTCTAGTGATTGTGCACTGAATGCATCCGCAAGCGCTTGGTATTCCAGCAAGTGCAGTCGGTGTGTGGGAACGAGGGTGAGCTCTACGGCGGTCCCAGGGCGATGTCTTGCACGTCCAGCCCGCTGCACCATCCTGGCCACAGTCCGTGGCGAGCCAATCTGGATAACCCGCTCAACGGCCGGGTAATCAACCCCAAGGTCGAGCGCACTTGTCGCTACGACGACGTCCAGACTGCCGTCTTTGAGTCCAGCCTCAACCGTTTCTCGCTGACTCGCATCGAGCGACCCATGGTGTAAAGCGACACGGAGATCAGCACGAATGATGGCGAGGGCTTGGTACCACTGTTCTGCCTGATTTCGGGTGTTGGTGAAGACCAGGGTCGTCTGCGCGCGCTGCAGACTGGCGCTGACCGACCCTAACAAGCTCAACCCTAGTTGGCCTGCCCAGGGGAGTGACTCTGAGGCGCTGGGCAAGAGGACAGACAGTTGGAGTGGTCTTGGGCTTTGTGGCAACACCAGCCGACCGGCGGCCCCCACTGGAATGAGTGCGGTAAGCGCAGCCTCTGGCTCGGCGAGCGTGGCTGAGCATCCAGTGATTAAAAGGCGCGGGCTCAACTGACGGAGCCTTGCAATCGCCAGCAGACATTGAGTCCCTCGCTTTGTCGCAATGAGATCATGCCACTCGTCGATGACAACCTGCTGTACGTTGGCGAAAAGCGCGATGGCCTTCGGTGAAGCCAGCAACTGACAGAGTGACTCAGGCGTGGTGATGAGAATAGCAGGTGGAGCGCGAAGCAAGGCGGCGCGTTCTGAGGGTGTCGTGTCTCCGGTGCGTCCAGCGACACGATGGCGCGTCTGGGCTAAGGGGGTCCGCAAGGTCTTCTCAAGGTCTCGAGAGAGTGCACGTAATGGCGTGATATAAACCATCTGAAGGCCGCCATGTGTTGGTTGACTCAACAATTGGTTGAGTATCATGCCGGTCGCGGCAAGGGTCTTACCGCTGCCAGTTGGACTGACAATCAGTTGATGACAATGGGCTTGCGCATTTCCCCAAGCCTCCAGTTGCATCGGTGTGGGTGCATAACCTTGCTGTTGCATCCATGCGACCAATGGTCCGAATACTGTCATTGTGAGTCGTCCAGAAGGGTCTCGAACTGTGACAGTCCGTCGGCATCGTCGATCGAGAGATCTAGGCGCTGTCTCAGAATTCGAGGGAAGCGGAGCGCAATGCCGCTTTTGTGTCGGGTCGATCTGGCAATCCCTTCAAATGCAATCTCGAAGACCAAGGTCGGCGTCACTTGCCGAACAGGGCCAAAGCTTGCGATGGTGTGTTGACGAATCCAGCGATCGATGTGTTTTAACTCCGTGTCCGTGAGGCCTGAATAGGCTTTGGCCACAGTGATCCACTCGCCGTTGTCCGTCCGCACACCAAAGGTGTAATCCGTATGCAAGCGAGCGCGTCTGCCATGCCCTGCCTGCGCATACAGGAGCACAACGTCCGCTGTCATCGGATCACGTTTCCACTTCCACCACACACCTTGCTTGCGACCACTGTGGTAAAGGCTGTCACGTGATTTGAGCATTAAACCTTCGGCGCCAACCGTGGCCGCCATTGCGCGCGCTGCATCCACTGCCTCCCATGAGGTGAGCGCCAGGGTTTCTGAGTGGGCCACGGGGAGAGTGAATAAGAGCGCCCGCCGCGCATGCAAGGGGGTTTCGCGGTAGTCATTGCCTGCGAGTCGGAGGAGGTCGTAGGCGCGGAATTCTACCGGGTGACTGTTCAACAAGTTGCGGGAGACGCGCCGCCGATTGAGTCGTGTTTGCAAGGACTGGAAGGGGGCGGGTCTCCCTGAGTCCATCACCAGTAATTCACCATCTAACAGACAGTGGTCGGGTAAATGCTGACTGGCCTCGACCACGTCTGGGAATTGTGCAGTGATCTCTTGGTCGCCTCGAGACCAGAGTCGCGTGACGCCCTGTGCTCGGATCAATTGACAGCGAATGCCATCCCATTTGTATTCAATGATGAACTCGTCTGGTGAGGAAGTGTCTGCAAGCTCGGGGCGCCAGCCGTGTGCGAGGCAAAATGGCACCGCGCTGCGCTGCCGCTCGTCAGCCGACACCGGGGTTTTCATGCGCGAGAGCCAGGATCGGTCTGGGCTCCCTGCTTCCATCAAGCGCTCCGCAATGACTGATTGGGGCTGCCCCGTCACTGTTGCCAGGGCGTTTGTGATCAAGCCTTGGCTGACCCCGAGCCGCCAGCCGCCAGTCCACAGCTTAAGAAACACCCAATTTGCAAACGCGGGACCCTGCGACAGCCGGTGACGCAGCGCCTCTGGGGGCGATGGCGCGGATTGAATGGCAGCGATGTCACTGAGCCAGTCATCGATCACTGGGGTGGTTCGGTCTAACACAGCCTCCGGATCATTGATCAACAATGACAGCGTCTCTGCAAGGTCACCCACAGCCGCGTAGGCTGCTTCAAAGAGGGTCTCATCGCCAAGGTGCGAGACCGCGGTTTCTCTCAATAGGCGACGCTGTCCCGTCACAGACTGTTGGCCCAGGAGGTGAGTGCAGCCGTAGGCGACCTCTTGTGCATCACCAGTGGTCAAAAATTCAACCAACAGTGCGTGCTTTTCACGGGTCTTGGTGGTGCGGTCCAGCGCCCAGAGGAGGCCGATAAAATTCATGCGGTGTCCTCGTCTTGTCCAAAACTGGTACTAAGGCGCGCAGCCTCAACCCCCATCCGGTTGAGATAGTCCGTCAGAACGCGTGTCTCTCCATGTGTCGCCAGCACGCGTGAGGCACCACTGTCTTTGATCGTTTGTAAGAGTCCGTCCCAGTCGGCGTGATCACTGAGCACGAAGCCTTGCGTTAGCGCACGTCGTCTGCGCACCCCACGAATCTGCATCCAGCCGGATGCCATGGCCTCATCCAGTGCCCGAAACTGGGTGATCAATCGACCGCCCTGCGCACCGGGTGGCGCTAAAATGAGTGTACCCGGGGGCGCTTTTTGCCCAGACGTCAGCACGTGCCATGGGCAGAGCGGGATGCCTTGATCGAGATAGGCCGGCAGTAATTGCGCAATTGTCGGATGAATGCACACCTCACGGGTCGTGCGCAGCGCGAGTTCTGCCATGATGCGTTGCGCTTTTCCGAGCGCATAGCAATAGAGCACTGGCTGTCGATTTTTCAAAAGCGCGTGATCCCACCATTGACAGAGATCGTCCATCACCTGATCCATCGAGGGCCACCGATAAATTGGCAGCGCAAAAGTGGCTTCAGTGATCAGTACATCGCACTGAATCGGCTCAAAGGGGTCGCAACTCGGATCGGCTGTTCGTTTGTAATCGCCGGTGACGACCCAGACTTGCTCTCCATCGCTGAGTCGGATTTGTGCGGATCCCAAGACATGCCCAGCTGGGACCCAGCTCACTGTTAACGCACCCATCGTGATCGGCTCATGGGCATCGTGGGTGGACAGTGAGTCGGGCCGCACCCGCTCTGTGAGAAGCCCTGCACCGCTTGCAAGGCAATGATACTGGCGACTCCCGGGGCGTGCATGATCGGCATGTGCGTGGGTGATCAGCGCAGTCTCAACGGGGCGCCACGGATCAATGTAGGCGTCTGCCTTCGGGCAATACAGGCCCTCCCGCGTTACAACGACAAGAGGGTCACGGTCGGCGCTATTTTTCGTTACCATTGCACTTTCTTTACGGTGGCCGTTTATGACTCGACTTGTCCGTGTCGCGCTGTGCATCCTCTGCCTGACTAGTGTCTCTTTTTCTGCACTGGCACGCGAGCGGATCGGTCTCGTGTTGTCGGGCGGTGGCGCGCGGGGTTTCGCGCATGTGGCCGTTTTGGAGGCCCTCGAAGCACAACGAATTCCGGTGGACTATATTGCCGGTACCTCAATGGGCGCGGTGGTTGGTGCGCTCTATGCCTCTGGATTTAGTGCCGCTGAGGTCCGTGATCAGCTGTTGGCGATGGACTGGTCTGGGATCTTGACCGATGTGACCGAGCGCGACGAGCGAAGTTTTCGGAACAAGTCCTTTG
>RFUY01000009.1 GCA_009922705.1 Gammaproteobacteria bacterium | reverse complement strand
GGTGTGGTGACGACGCCCGCACTGATTCTGGTCGCTGGACTGGACCCCTTGTCGGCGGTCGCGACCGGTGCATTATTTTCGGCGCTCTTGAAAATCGCCATCGCGGCGCAGCATCTCCGTGCGAGACGGATGTCATGGCCAGACACCTGGGTGTTCCTGCGGGTCGCAGTTCCGGTGACGCTCGTGATTGCGCTTGCGACAGGGGCACTGTACTCCCGCGGCTATCGCGCCCTTATCAATGACGTGACCAGTTGGGCCGTGATTGGCTGTGGTTTGGTTGCCTTGGCAAGCTTGTATTCGTCGGTGATTGGAACATGGATTGCGCGTGCAGGTCGATCAGCAGCCGCTGTCACGACAGGCCTTTTTGTCGGCGCCACAGGTGTTGGCGGCGGGATTTTTGTGGTGCCTGCATTGGTCCGCGCGCATCAGTTGGACGTAAAGCGCGCGGTCGCCACGTCGATTCCAATCGGATTGATCCTGTCCTTCTCGGTGAGTTTGGGGTTGAGCTCAAATGGCATTACCAATTATCTGGTCGTGGTATGGGCCATACTCGGCGGCGCGCTGAGCTTACCATTCGCAAGTTGGTTATTTCGGGTAATGTCACCGCGCGTGGTCAAACTGACGACCAGCGTGTTGATTTTACTCTCGATTCTTACGCTGATTGTTCGGGTTCTTGGCGAGTAATCACAGAACGATTTGGTTTCGGGTCGGGCTGAAATTAGGTTTTTTTCAGATTGTCGGGTTTCGGCATACTCCGAAGGAATAATCGCGCGCAATGCGTCTAATCAAGGAGTGCATCATGGGACAGCCAGTCGAACAAGTCAGCGGAGCCTATCAAGTTTTCCGGTATGAAAAACCCACAGATATGCCTGGCGGGAAGGCGATCGTACAGCTTGCCGGCAGCGACATCATTCGGGGTCGTGTACAAGTCGTTCGGGAGGGTGGTGAAAATAATTTGCACTCGCACCGTGGCATGGACGGATTTTGGATGGTGCTGTCTGGTCGCGTAAAGTTTTATGGACCGGGTGATGTGCTGATTGGCGAGTTTGGGAAGCATGAGGGCATCCTGATCCCACGCGGTGAGCAGTACTGGTTTGAGAGCGCAGGTGACGAAGAACTTGAGATCTTGCAGATGGCGGCTTTCGAAAAGGGTGCAAAAGTCGAGCGTGTCGACGTTGAAAAGCAAAAATTTGAAGTTGGCAGTATTGGGGTGAAGGTGATCACTGAAACCCAAAAGGTCTAATGCGACTAACCCGACAATAAAAACGAGGGGCTTTGACGATGACTGAATTAACGATTGCCCTTGATCGGTATGATCGGCATTTTCCATTTTTTGATGGGACGGCGATTGCACCGCCAGGGTTCACATTAAAGCCATTCCAGGTGGGCCAAAGTGCGCGTCTAAAGGATGGAACAGATCGACACGAGGAGTTTTTGCAGGGGACCTATGATGTCGCCGAGTTCTCGATGTCGTCGTTTTTGATGGCAAAGGATCAGGGTTATCCGATCATTGGGATTCCTGTCTTTCCCCGACGCTTATTCAGTCAAAGTCAGATGTGGGTGCACCCAGATTCGCCAATGGAAACCGCGGCGGATCTGGCCGGAAAGCGAGTGGCCTTGAGTGCATTTCAGACCACCTTGTCGCTGTTAGCGAAGGGTGATCTGACCTTCTATTATGGCGTGCCTTGGCAATCGATTCACTGGAAGCTAACGACGCGTGAAAAGATCCCGATTGAGCACGGCTCTGAGGTGAGTGTCGAATTCATTGGTGATCGAGATCGGCTTGGTGAGCGGTTGCACAGCGGGGAAATTGATGCCTTTTTCTTACCGCACCCACCGCATGATGTGATGATCGGCCGGACACCTGCTCGCCGCTTATTCCGAGACCCTGTTGCCGAAGAAGATCGCTACTACGGTGAGCGCGGCTACTTCCCGATCATGCACGTCGTGGTGATACAAGAAGCGATTGCTGAGGCACACCCAGAGTTACCCAGGGCATTGATGGAGACCTTCCATCAGGCCTTTGACGTTGCCATGGGCTACTACGAGGATCCGAACTGGGCCATGTTGGCTGGCGGTCGTCATTATTGGGAGCTAGAGCAGGCACGCTTTGGTGGATCACCTTGGACCCGAGGGTTCAAAGGGAACCGAGCCAACCTTGAGATGATGATTCGGTATGCAATCGATCAAGGCATGGTGCATTCGCAACTGACGCCGGAAGCGCTCTTTCATGCGTCCACCTGGGAGACCTAGGAGTCCGCCATGCGTTTGATCAATAACGACGAGGTGGCTCGTCTTTTGAAAATGGCCGACTGCATTCGCGTGCAGGAGGCCGCATTTCGAAAACTTCCCGAGGGTGGAGCCATTCATCGGCCCCGCATCGATCTGTATTACCCGTCCGCTGATCCTGAGGCGTATTTCCGCTGGGGTTCGATGGAAGGGGCGAATGATGGGTATTTCGCGATCCGCATGAAGAGTGACATCGTCAGTTGGCCTCGGGCGGCGGATGGGTCGTGGACGGAAGAGAAATACTGTATGGAGCCGGGCACGTATTGCGGGCTCATCTTTTTAGTGTCGACCCGTAACGGAGAGCCCCTGGCTTTTATCAACGATGGTGTGTTACAGCACATGCGAGTGGGTGGCGGTGCCGGCATTGGTGCGAAGTATCTGTCCAGAGAGGACTCGGAAGTCGTAGGCATGATCGGCTCTGGTGGCATGGCAAGGACATTTTTAGAGGCTTTCTGTTGTGTCCGTCCGATTAAGCGATGCAATGTTTACAGCCCAAATCCCGCGCATCGCGCCTGGTTTGCAGAAGAAATGAGTGATCGGTTGGGGATTGAGGTGCGCGCCGTGGAGTCACCGCGCGAGGCGGTTCGGGGTGCGGATATTGTGTCGAGTGCGACCGATAGCATGACGCCTGTCTATGACGCGCAGTGGTTGGAGCCGGGTCAGCACGTCACGAATCTCGGCCGACGCGAAATGCCGGAAGAGGCGATGGGGCGTTTTGATGTGGTTGTGCGTCAGGGCACGGCTGGCCTACAAATGCGGCAGACCGAGCGGTTTCAAGCGGAACGCGGTCATTCGCCAGCGGCGTTTATCGGAGGCTCCGCCGAAGAGATGGCGCGGATTCCGGAAAAGAACCCCAATCCTGGGTTTGGGGGCGACAGTCCAGAGTTCACCGACCGTGGTCAAGGCGGGAGCAAGCCTGAATTTGCCGATCTCGTCACAGGCCGTTGTCAGGGACGGACAGAGGCGTCGCAAATTACCTTCTATCGCAACGTTGGCAATCAAGGATTGCAGTTTTCTGCTGTCGGCGGTTGGGTGTATGAGCAAGCACTTGCGCAGCAGCTCGGTCGGGAGATCCCGACCGAGTGGTTGCTGCAAGATATTCGCGACTAGGCGAGACTTGGTTGGCTGACAACTGACAGGGCGGTTTCAAAATTTGCGACCGTCCGATCGATGTTCATCAGTTTGTCGACCCCAAAGAGTCCGACTCGGAATGTTTTGAAGGCGGCGGACTCATTGCATTCGAGGGGGACGCCAGCCGCGACCTGTACCCCTGCGGCTAAGAATGCCTGCGTATTTTTGAAGTCATCCCGATCCGTATGCGACACGATCACAGTGGGTGACTGGAATCCAGCTCCCGCCAGACTCTTGAATCCAGCCGCTTCAAGAACGCCACGCATCCGTTGTCCTAAGATGATCTGGCGTGACTTCAATTCCGCAAAGCCGATCGCGGCCATTTCTTGGTAGTTACGATAAAACTGAATCAGCCCATCCGTTGGCATGGTGGCGTGATAGGCATGACCACCGTGTTCGTAGGCCGCCATGATCTGACGCCATTTTTTTAAGTCGAGCGCATAACTGTCGCTCTGCGTCGCATCAAGACGCTCGGCTGCACGTGCACTCAACAACACCACACCCGCGCAGGGTGAAGACGACCATCCCTTTTGCGGCGCCGTGATCAAGACATCAACGCCGGTCTCGGCCATATCCACCCAAAGACAGCCAGAGGCGACACAATCGAGGATAAATAAGCCCCCGACCGCATGCGTGGCGTCAGCGATCGCTTTGAGCGTTTCGTCAGGCAGGAGCATTCCGGCTGAGGTTTCCACATGGGGTGCGATCACGCATCCAGGTCGATCGGTCTGAATGGCACGCAGAAAGGACTCGAGCTCTGCAGGAACAAACTGCGCGTCAGCCGCGTCAGAGTCGGCAACGGCGCGCGCCACCTCAACGGCGGTGGTCTCGACCCCCGCGTCAAAGATTTGTGACCACCGGAAACTAAACCATCCATTCCGCAAGACATGGACCCGCTGGTGGCGGCAAAATTGCCGCGCGACAGACTCCATGGCAAAGGTACCCCCGCCAGGAACAAGTGCGATCTGTTCGGCGTGATAGACCGATCGCAGCCCAGTTGAGAGGCCTCGCATCGTTTCCTGAAATAACTGTGACATGTGGTTGACCGACCGATCGGTGAAGACCACGGAGTATTCCAACAATCCGTCAGGGTCAACGGCTGGATAGATGGATGACATGACAACTGTCCTTTGTTATGAGTCTGATCGTTTGGAGAGTACTGACCTTTGCCGGGGATGCAAGGTCTTGGTGTCGGATGAGTCCGATCATTTTCATTTGACTTTCCTCTGGCAGAGGCCTCGAGGATACTGTCGCGATGGAGCACACAGGATTAGTGATCGAAGACGATGTCCGTTGGATGCAGCGTGCGCTCTTGCGTGCTCAAGAGGCTTCGGATCGCGGCGAAGTCCCAGTGGGCGCGGTCGTGGTCCGGGACGGTCAGATACTGGGCGAAGCCAGTAATTGCCCGATTCAGACCCATGACCCCAGCATGCATGCGGAGATCGCTGCGATTCGGGAGGCGTGTGCTGCGGTCGCGAATTATCGCCTGCCGGGGGCAACGCTGTATGTCACGCTAGAGCCCTGTACGGCGTGCTTTGGTGTTTTAATGCATGCCCGAATTGCACGGGTTGTGTTTGCGGCGAGAGAGCCTCGGGCGGGCGTTTTAGGCTCTCAGCTCGCCTTGCAAACGGCGTCTTTTTACAATCACAAGATTGAGGTCACCGAAGGGATCTGTGCCGATCAATCAAGGCAGTTACTGCAGGCGTTCTTCCGTGCTCGCCGTGAGCGCTTGGGTCCGCTCAGCGTCCCAGAGTAGCCACTCGTAATATTGCTGAATGTTTGCAACATAGGTCTGGGCTTCGCGACCACGGGCGAACCCGTAGGTTGTCTTCGCGTGATAGGCTGGGTCCTCGAGCAGTGGGAGGCGTGCCGAGACATCGATCCAGCGGTCTGGGTCGCCCCCTTGTTGTTCGGTGAGTTTTCGCGCATCTTCCAGATGCCCCATGCCGATGTTGTAGGCCGCTAGGGTGAACCACGTACGGTCTGGGTCAGCAATCCGTTCCGGAATCCGCCCCTTAAGCTGACTTAAATAGCGCGCGCCACCTTCGATGCTCTGCGCGGGATCGAGCCGGCTGGTGTACCCCAGCTCACGCATGGTCTGTAGTGTCAGCATCATAATGCCGCGGACGCCTGTCGGAGATTTGGCGCGGGGGTTCAAATGCGACTCTTGGTAGGCAATCGCGGCGAGTAGTCGCCAATCCCAGTCGACGAGCGCGGCAGCCGCCTCGAATAGGGGCTGATAGGTGGGTAATCGTGCATTGACTTGTCGTGTGAACGCCTTGATGTCCGCCACGCGCGCCAGCGGTTTGTTGAGGTGTAATTCGATGAGCTCATCGATTCGGGTGGTTTCTGATTCTAAAAATTGATTGGCAACTTCAATCAAAGCGGGATCTGCCGATCGGGGGAAACCGAACCCTAACGGAAGCTCTGTCCCGATGACCTGGCTCGCTTCAAGATCGGGAAACAGCGCTCTGACCTGACGAAACGCGGGGCCCAACACTGCGGTGTAGGGTTGTCGGCGCTCTTCAACATCGGTGAGGAGTTGCAAAGGACTGATCCCAGGCAGGGTGGTCCAGGTGAGTCCAGACAGTCCTGCATCGCGAACGCGCTCCAAGGCGAGTGCTTCGATCGACTCAGCGGCCACCACGATGGGTGAGTCTAGAGCCTCGAGATTTTCAGGTTTAGGCAGCTCACGATGATGCAGTAACGTGAGCTGATACTGCAAAATTGGCGTTGAAAACGCGAGCCGAGCGCCGTCTGTTCGGGTCAAGGCCATGGCTGCAAGATCCGCATCGCCGTGCTGGAGCCGACTGATCATGGCATCACCGGGCGCCATCGGAATAAGTTGAACGTCAACGCCAAGAGACTCGGCAAATGCGCGCGCTACGGCTCGATCAAACTCCCGAAAGTCGATGGCTTCACCATGAAATGTATCAGGGGCATCCGGGACTAAAATTCGAATGACGCCAGCCTCGCGGATGCTCTCCAGAGACTTAGGCCAACCCGCTGGCGGCTCCCAAATGGACTCCAGGAGCGCACTGAGTCCGAGCCAAACGACCAAGAGCGGCACGATGGCTCGGAATTGACGTTGAAAAACTCGGTGAACGGGTGGGTGATTGCGCACGCTCTGCTAAACTCCCGTTTTTACCCAATCTCTATGAGGCTCATGTCCATGCTCACTCTGCAAGGAGGCGGCGCCCTCTCATCGTTCCAGATTGCACACTTGTGTGAGCGTGCCCGTGAGCGAGGGTGGAGTGTAACGAATTTTCACCTGTCATATGTCTTCTTTTGCCTTGGCGATGTCCGTGATGTGGACCGTTTATCGGCGTTGTTGGGCGCTAAGCCTGTGACCGTGACGCCGGGATATGTGGTGCTCCCAAGAGCAGGAACACTCTCGCCTTGGGCATCGAAGGCAACAGACATTGCACACAATGCAGGGTTTTCAGGGATCACCCGGATCGAGCGCGGTATTGCTGTGTCGGTTGATGGCAAGGGGACTGATCTTGAGACCGCACGCTTGGTACTGTCTGATCCACTCCTGGAAGATGTGTTAACGACGTGGCCGACGGCCGCTTTTTTCGCGCCAGGCCCCCCACGACCGCTGCAGTGGATCTCCTTAGAGGCGGGAGCGATTGACGCTTTGTCTGAGGCGAATCGGACAATGGGGTTGGCACTGTCTGATGACGAAATCGAGTACTTGGCAGACGCGTACGCTCGGCTTGGCCGGAATCCTACCGATGTCGAACTGATGATGTTTGCACAGGCAAACTCTGAGCATTGTCGGCACAAAATCTTCAATGCCCGCTGGACGCTCGATGGTGCTGAGATGCCAAAGAGTTTGTTCCAATGGATTCGGCACACCCATGCAGTGTCTCCCGAAGGCGTGTTGTCGGCCTATGCAGACAATGCTGCGGTCGTCGAGGGACCCATCGCGCCACGGTTTTTAATGGACCCTGAAACACACCGTTATCAGGTTTCAGAAGAGGCAGCCCATCTCGTGATGAAAGTGGAAACCCACAATCATCCGACCGCAGTGTCGCCGTTTCCAGGTGCTGCGACTGGCGCGGGTGGTGAAATTCGGGATGAAGGTGCGACCGGGCGTGGCGCGAAGCCGAAGGCTGGATTAACCGGATTTAGTGTGAACTATTTACGAATTCCTGGGGCGATGGAGTCCTGGGAAACGGCGCAAGCATTTCCTACACAGCTCGCGTCTGCGTTTGACATCATGCGAGACGGTCCCCTCGGTGCATCCGCGTTTAATAATGAGTTTGGACGGCCGAACTTGGCAGGCTATTTCCGAGCGTATGAAGCAGTGATTCCTGAGGCGCAAGGTCCCCGTCGGCGTGGCTACATCAAGCCCATCATGATTGCCGGTGGGCTTGGAACAATCCGTGCCGGGCAGATTGAGAAAGGCGCCTATCCCCCTGGAACACCGCTTGTTGTCTTAGGGGGTCCTGCGATGCTGATCGGTCTCGGTGGTGGTGCCGCCAGCTCCGCTGGAGAGGGCACTAGCGGTTCGGCCTTGGATTACGCGTCTGTGCAGCGCGCTAACCCAGAGATGGAGCGGCGATGCCAAGAGGTGATTGACCGGTGTTGGCTCCGGGGCGAGAAGAATCCCATTGTATTTATTCATGACGTGGGTGCGGGTGGGCTCTCGAATGCACTGCCAGAGCTGGTGAAAGACGGCGGCGTGGGTGGCCAGTTTTGCCTTGAGGACATTCCCTCTGCAGATCCAAGCCTGTCGCCGCTGGAACTGTGGTGTAACGAGGCACAGGAGCGCTATGTCCTCGCGATTGCTAAAGAGGCACTGCCGGTCTTTGAAGCGATTTGTGCCCGAGAGCGCTGTCCGATGGCGGTGGTCGGGTATGCCTCGGCAGAGCCTACGCTGATGGTGCACTCTGGCAATGGCATCAATCCCGTCGCGCTGCCAATGGAGACCTTGTTTGGCAAGCCACCGAAAATGCATCGAACGGTGACCTCACTGCCAAGCCCTGCGCAGAGTGAGGCCAGGATTGAGGGTGCCCTTGTGGACCTCGCGATGCAGGTGCTCGGGCACCCGACAGTGGCGTCAAAATCCTTTTTAATCACCATTGGTGATCGCACAGTCACGGGCATGGTGTGTCGTGATCAGATGGTGGGTCCGTGGCAGGTTCCAGTGGCCGATTGCGCGGTCACAGCCAGTGCGATCGGGGCGCGGACCGGTGAAGCGATGGCGATGGGCGAGCGAACGCCGCTTGCGGTCTTGGACCCTGCGGCATCGGCACGGATGGCCGTCGCGGAAACGGTGTTGAATTTAGCGGGGGCGGCGATCGCTGAGTTAGAGGACATTAAACTGTCTGCAAACTGGATGTGCGCAGCCGGTGTGCCTGGAGAGGATGCTGGCTTGTATCGTGCCGTCGAGGCGGTTGGTCGCACGTTTTGTCCTGCGTTAGGGATTGCTATTCCGGTTGGCAAGGACTCGATGTCCATGCGGACGCAATGGACCGAAGGCGAGCAATCCCACGAAGTGGTGAGCCCGCTGTCACTGATTTGTTCTGGATTTGCACCGGTGACAGATGTTGAGTCAACGTTAACGCCCTGTTTGGTGGATCAACCGGATACAGTCCTTATTTTGGTGGCACAAGCGGGCGCGATGCGGCTTGGCGGGTCCATCGTGGCGGAAGTCTGTGGCACGATCGGGACGACTGCACCCGATGTGACGCCTGATGTGGTGAAGGCCCTCTTTGCGGGGGTCCAGCGTGGACGTCAGGCGGGTTGGGCCTTGGCGTATCACGATCGCTCTGATGGTGGCTTATTTGCCACGGTGGCAGAGATGGTGATGGCATCCCGCTTGGGAGTGACCCTTCAGACCCCTGTGGCTGAGACCCTCCCATTTTGGCTGAATGAAGAAGTTGGGGTTGTGATGCAACTCCCAGTCTCTGCGCTTTCCGATGCGCAGGTGGCATTCGCGCATCCAGAGCTCGCATTTACGGTGTTGGGCCCCGTGACTGGAACCACACTCTCGATTCAGACCACAGACGGACGGACCCATAGTTTCCGACGAGAGGCGCTGGAGGGACGGTGGTCGGACGTCAGTTTGGCGATGGCTGCACACCGCGATGACCCTGCCTGCGTGCAAGAAGCAAGAGCACTCATATCTATTGAAAATAAAGGGTTATCATCCGTCTCTCTTAAGTCATTTAAGAATGCGGATTCCCCGAAACGATCGACAAAAGCGCCTCGACCACGGGTCGCGATTTTGCGTGAGCAAGGGGTCAACGGACACATTGAAATGGCCTATGCGTTCGATCGCTGTGGTTTTGAAGCTGTCGATGTCCACATGTCAGATATTCTGGCAGGCCGGACTGAGCTTGCTTCATTCTCTGTGTTGGCTGCGTGCGGTGGATTTAGTTATGGCGATGTCTTAGGCGCAGGCTCTGGGTGGGCCAAGTCGGTCTTGTTTAACGCGCAACTGCGCGCCGCCTTCTCGGCATTTTTTGCGCGGCCAGACACTCTCACTTTGGGCGTCTGCAATGGCTGTCAAATGGTGGCTCAGTTGGCTGAGCTCATCCCGGGGGCGGCACATTTTCAGCCACTGGCCGTGAATCGCTCGCAGCGCTTTGAGGCGCGCTTGAGTCTCGTTGAGGTTCCTGACACACGGTCTGTGCTGTTCCAAGCGCTGGCAGGGGTGCGATTCCCAATGGCTGTTGCGCATGGAGAGGGGCGGTTTCCACAGGCTGAGGCGGACATGCTGGATCTTGTGGCGCAACGCAATACCTGTTTGCAATTTGTCGCTCCGGATGGATCCCCTGCGCAGCGGTACCCTGAGAATCCAAATGGGTCCGCCCTGGGGGTCGCCGGTCTGTGTTCAGACGATGGTCGCGTCACCATCGTGATGCCACACCCGGAGCGTGTGGTGTTACGTCAACAGTTGTCCTACGTCCCGCCAGGGACTGGCGCTGTGACGCCTTGGATGGCTGTCTTTGATCAGGCCTGGCAGTTTGTGCGTGGGCACGGCTGAGGATGATCGCCGTGGATCCCTCTGGGCAGGTATTGAGCCGTGCACAGGCCGAGCAGGCCTGGCCATGGATGTCCCTTGAGTGGCAAACCAAAGCGCCTGCGCAGGGTCATTACTTGGAGTGGGAGCCCGCGCAAGGCCTCGCTTTAAAATCGTCTGAGGTTGGGCCGCGCTCGCGCCTTCACATCGATTATCAGCATGGGCCACAGGCTCGACGGATCAAAGCTGTGAGCGGAGAGCTCCTGACTCGAGCTTTGGGGTGCCAGCAGCGGCTGAGACCTGCGATTGTGGATGGAACCTTTGGCTTGGGCCACGACAGCACGGTACTGGCGAATGTGGGGTGTCATGTACTGGCATTTGAGTCACATCCAGTGGTGGCGGCCTTGGCCGCCGATGCGCTGCAGCGGAGTCGTGAGTCCACGTGGGCAGAGCGTTTGACCCTTGTTCATGCAGACGCGCAGACAGTCTTGTCAGAGGTGCCTGCGGGGGTCATTTATCTGGATCCGATGTTTCAGGAGGCGCGACGCGCCGCACCCTCCATCGAAATGCAGTTCTTACATCAACTGATGCCCGATGCACCCAGTGGCGACGCCTTGTTGGCCGCCGCTCTGCAATCCAAGGCGGCGCGTGTTGTCGTTAAACGGAGTGCTAAGGCGCCACCATTGGCGGGGCGAGCACCTGCTTCTACGCTGCAGGGGAAGGCGGTTCGCTTTGATCTGTATCCGTTACGGAAGCTGCAAGCGGACGATTGCGAGCCTTGGTGGCAGGGGTTGCACTGATGCAGTGGGATGCCTTGTTATCAAGCACGCGGATGGATCATGGAGATCGCTGGACGCCCCCTGACCCTGGTCACAGTCGTGATCAATGGCAACGTGATCAAGATCGCATCATATTTTCAGGTGCGTTTCGGCGTCTTGCGGTGAAAACCCAAGTCCATCCTCTGTCAGACAATGACCATGTTCACACGCGATTGTCGCACTCACTCGAGGTGGCCAGTGTCGGTCGAAGTCTCGGCACGAAGCTTGGCACCTGGCTTGAGCACAGTGATGCGTTACCGTCGGATGTCTCAGCCTCCGCCTTGGGGGCCTTAGTGCAAGCAGCCTGCTTAGCTCACGACATCGGCAATCCCCCATTTGGACATGCGGGGGAGCGCGCGATTCGGACCTATTTCCGGGAGCACCCGCAGTGGTTGTCGGGGCTGTCGGCTGGTGAGCGTGCGGATCTGACGGGGTTTGAGGGAAACGCCCAAGGGTTTCGGGTGCTCACCAAGCTCGAGCGGCACTGGTTTGATGGTGGCATGCGATTGACCGCAGCGACCCTCGGGGCATTTGTCAAATATCCGTTTGCGG
Source organism: Gammaproteobacteria bacterium (assembly GCA_009922705.1). Classification (GTDB taxonomy): domain Bacteria; phylum Pseudomonadota; class Gammaproteobacteria; order Pseudomonadales; family Litorivicinaceae; genus HIMB30. The sequence continues at coordinate 17,860 of RFUY01000009.1, read as the reverse complement.
CCGCCTCTAGCCTTGGGCAGACCAAAGGGAAGCATGGTGTGAATTGCGCAGAGTTGCCGTTGATGCGCGACTTGGCGGCACAGCTGGATCTGACGGCACTTGGTGAGGATGTTTGGGCGCGCCATCCACTGGTGTTTCTGGTGGAAGCGGCAGATGACATTTGTTATGCCTTGATTGATCTTGAGGATGCGGTCGAGCTTGGCCATTTGACCTATGACGAGGTGGCTGACTTGATGCGCGAATTGGTCGATCGAGGCGCGCGTCGGGCCCTTTACGAGCAACTCCTCGATGATCGTTCTGTTCGGCTTGAGTTGTTGAGATCGGCTGCCATTGATGCACTTGTGCATGAAGCAGAAGCACGCTTTAAGGCGCATTATGACGCAATTATGGCCGGTCGATTCCAGGAAGAGCTGCTGGACTGGCGGCGAGCCTCTGCGGGCGAGGTGATTGCCCATGCGAAGGCCTTGGCGCGGGAGCATGTCTATGTGGATCAAGCCAAACAGTCCTACGAAGGACAGTCGGCACGGTTGCTCAATGGCGTGTTGTCGCATTTAGTAGAAGGCGCTGAAGCCCTCGCTGCAGTAGGTGGAGACGGCACCAGTATTGATTCAAAAGCGCGCGATGCAGTGGCCCGGTTAGGCAAGTATCGCCCCAATGCAAACGACTCCCGCTATGCGCGATTGATGAAGATTACCGATTACGTGAGTGCCATGACGGATCGCTATTTGATTCGGGTGGTCGATGAGCTCACGCGGCTGAATTATTTCGCATCCAACACCGACTGAATCCATTCCCCGATGTAGGCCGCAAGCAGGGGCTGTGCTGCCTCCGTGGGGTGGAGTCCATCGGCTTGAAAGAGTTGGGTGTCTAATGCGACGGGCGCTAAAAAAAATGGCAGATAGGGCACCTCGGTATCCTGAGCCACCTGATCTTGGGTCGCCCGGAAGGCCCGGATAAACGGGCCGCCATAGTTCCGAGGCAGTTCGATCCCGGCATACAGTGGTTGCGCCCCCTGTTCGCGGACCAACGCGATCATCGCGCGCAAATTGTCCCGCATAGCCGCCAATGGTAAGCCCCGTAAGCCATCGTTAGCCCCCAGTGCGATCAACACATGGGTGGGCGTATGTCGTGCCAACAGCGTTGGCAGTCGGGACAAACCGCCGGCGGTGGTTTCCCCAGAAATCGATGCGTTTAAAACCATGACGGTGTCCCCATCATGTTGGGGCGAGAGCGTCAGTTGGTCGACCCAAGCGCGACCTGCATCCAGCCCATATCCGGCGCTGAGACTGTCGCCGAGCACCAGCAATCGAACATCCGCGGAGACTGGCAGTGCCAGCACAAGCCAAAGGAGCAGAGCAGACCATGACCAGTGAACAGGTGTTAACAGTTTCATCCGTGTCTCATGGGTTTGTGGATCAGGAAGGACAACATCTCCGGATTCTTAGGGATGTTTCCCTACAAATCAACCGAGGCGACTCGGTGGCCATTGTGGGTCCTTCCGGTGCGGGTAAGAGTACTTTGCTCGCCTTATTGGCTGGCTTGGATGTGCCAAATCAGGGTGAGATTACCCTTTTAGGTCAACCATTTAGTACGCTTTCTGAAGATTCACGTGCGAAGGCGCGTCAGGGTGCAGTCGGCTTTGTGTTTCAAAGTTTTCAGCTCTTACCCGGGCTGACAGCCTTGGAAAATGTGATGTTACCGCTCGAGTTGGCTGGGGTCTCGGTGAGGGATGCCAAAGCAAAAGCGGCCGAGTGGTTGTCTCGGGTGGGCCTCGCGGAGCGACTCAACCATCGACCTCGCATGCTCTCGGGTGGGGAGCAGCAGCGCACCGCGGTTGCGCGGGCTTTTGTCACGGATCCCGCCTTGTTATTCGCCGATGAACCGACCGGTAATTTGGATCGACGAACCGGTGAATCAATCAGTGATCTGTTGTTTCAGTTGAACGCAGACACCGGTGCGACGTTGATACTGGTGACGCATGATGAACGCTTAGCCAGTCGCTGTGAGCGCATCTTTACCCTGGATGAAGGCCGCTTGCAGGAGACCGCCACATGCTCAGCTTGAGGCTGTTGATTCGGGAATTGCGCGCAGGGCAACTCACATTGCTGGCCTTGGCTTTGGTCATCGCGGTCGCTGCGATGACGTCAACAGCTGTGCTGACCAACCGAATCGATCGTGCCATGGTGCAGGATGCCTCGGCCTTGTTGGGTGGTGATTTGGTCATTCGAGGCGATCGTCCGTTGGCCGCGCGATGGATTGATGAAGGGCGTGCATTGGGATTGGTGACTACCGAGACGGTGGAGTTTCCGTCGATCGTTGGCTTTGTGGATCGGTTTGAGCTTGCCGCAATTAAGGTGGTGACGGATGGCTATCCGTTACGGGGTCGCTTGGATGTGGCGCCCGCGCGTGCGGGGCAGGGCATTCCAACGCAAGGAATCCCAGCGCCGGGCACTGCGTGGGTGGATCCAAGTCTCGCAAGTCAATTGGGCGTCGATGTTGGTGACACTGTCAGTGTTGGCGAAACGACCCTCGCGATCTCGGGGATTTTAGTGTTTGAGCCTGACCGTGGTGGATCTTTTGTGTCGTTATCGCCGCGTTTGATGATGAACCGTGCGGATCTTGGCGCCTCGAATCTGGTGCAGGACGGCAGCCGGATTCGCTACTACCAGTTATTCGCAGGGGAGGCAGCAGATCGATTTCGAGCCCGAATCACGCCTGAGCTCGATATTTCTCAGCGGGTCCGCGGCTTGGTGGATGGCCGTCCAGAGGTGGGAAGTGCACTGACCAAAGCGACACAGTATTTGACCTTAGCAGGGTTGTTGACGGTCATGTTGTCTGGGGCGGCCATCGCCCTGACGGCGCGTCGATGGGCTGAAGATCATATTGTCGACAGTGCACTGTTTCGAACGTTTGGGCGCTCGAGTGCGGAGGTTGCTGGTGTGTTTGCTGGGCAACTCCTGTTACTGGCCATTGCCGCTAGCGTGATTGGGATCGCCATCGGCTATGGGGTGCAACTATTCCTTGTGGATACCGTGGCAAGCTTCCTGTCTGTGGCGTTACCCGCCCCCAGCGCCGAGCCTGCACTACTTGGGCTCGCGACGGGATTAATCACTACGATCGGGTTTGCCGCACCCGCCTTGATTCAATTGCATCGTGTGCCGCCGATTCGGATTTTAAAGCGCGACTATCCAATGCTTGGACCTGGACGCGTCCTGACCTATGGGCTGGCATTGGCTGGACTGGGGCTGTTGGCACTGTTGTACACGCAAAATCTCCCCTTGACTGCGTTGGTACTGCTGGCGGTTGTCGGACTGGTGGGCTTGATCTTGTTGATCGGACGGCTCGCGATTCGAACGGTCGGTCCACTTGAACGTCTCGGACCGGCTTGGCGCTTTGGGATGCAGCAGCTACTGCGAGATCCGGGAACCTCGGGAGGCCAATTGATTGCCTTTAGCCTCACGGCGCTCGCCGTGACCATGGTGGCCATGATTCGGTTAGATCTTGTCGAGACCTGGGAATCACAGTTGCCCGTGGATGCACCAAACACCTTTGCGCTCAATATTACTAAGACGGATGCCCCAGCATTTTCCGCACTATTGGCTGAGCTAGGTGCTGAGTCTGCCCCGTTATACCCGATCGTTCGAGGCCGCCTCGAGACCATCAATGGCACGGTACTCGCTGAGCATCCGATGGAGGATGAGATCCCTGGGTCGGTCCGACGCGAGCTGAGCTTGACTGAAGCCTCGGTCCTTGGTCGTGACAATCGACTGGTTGATGGGCGCTGGTTCACTGAGACGGATGGGGCAGGCCTGGTGACCGTGGAGGCAGAACTCGCACGTGAACTGAATGTTCGAGTGGGAGACCAACTCGCCTTTGTGGTTGGGCCAGATCCAGTGGTTGCCGAAGTGGTGGGTATTCGCGCTGTCCAATGGGACTCGATGCTGCCGAATTTTTTCATGATTTTTTCGCCCGGCACCTTGGCGTCGTTTAATGCGACGATGCTGACGAGTCTGAACTTTCCAGACCCTGTGGCGCAGACCACTGTCGTGGCACGCGCGTTTCCGTCGGTGACTTTGCTGTCCATCGATGCGGTCCTTAATCAGGTGCGCGGCATCTTGGCGCGGGTGACTGAAGCGGTCAGCTTTGTGCTCTGGTTTGTGCTTGCGGGTGGTGTCTTGGTGCTCATGGCCAGCATCCAGACCTCGCTCCATATCCGAAAAAAGGAAGCCGCAATCCTACGTAGTTTGGGAGGGTCAGATCGGTTGCTGTCGCAGGCGCAGTGGGCGGAGTTTCTGGTGTTAGGTGCGTTGGCTGGAGGGCTTGCAGCCGCAGCCAGTGAGCTCTTGGGGCGTGTGTTGTATACGCAGATTTTGAACCTTGAGTGGTCTAGCTTCTTTAGCGCCTGGATTGGGTTGCCCTTGATCAGTGCTCTTTTGATTGGGACCATTGGACGGTGGTCAGCGCGAGAAGCCAGACAACTGCCCCCAGCTCATCTCTTAAAAATTGCGGAGTCCTAACGTGTTGATGCGTCGATATGCCCCCTTGTTTGTTGCTGCAGTCTTGGCTGGTGTTGTGGCCTATCCCTTTGTTCGTAATCTAATGGGCGAGCCACCACAGCCGATGCTTGGCGCACAGGTGGGTGGTCAATTTACCTTGCAGTCCCAGTCTGGACCTGTGTCGAGTGCCGATTTGGCCGCACCGCTTCGGCTGATTTACTTTGGCTTTACCTATTGTCCAGATGTCTGCCCTTTGGAGTTGGCACGGATGGCTCAGGCCATCGAGCCATTGGGAACTGATCAGGATCAAGTCCAAGGCATTTTTGTGACGGTCGATCCGGCGCGTGATGGCGCTGACGAGGTGGCTGCATATGCGCGCGCGTTTCATCCGACATTTCTTGGCTTAACCGGGTCGCAAGATGAGCTGTCTGTGGTAATGCGTCAGTATCAGGTCTATGCCGCGCGGGTTGAGGGCAAGACCCCAGAGCAATACACCATGGATCACACCTCTCGGATCTATCTCACCAATGCCAGCGGACAACTGTTGGCATTGTTCTCAATGGACACGCCAGTCCCTGAAATCACGGCACGGATCAAGGCCTTTCTTTAGCCCAATCGAGACGATTGTCGTATTGGGTCTAGCGCGTATCCCACAGACACTCTCCGGATAAGACGTTTAACATCCAACGAGGACTTTTATGACCGATTCCAAGGTGTATGCGGTAGACCCCGCGCTTGCAGCCAATGCCTGGGTAGACCAGGATCGCTATGAAGCCATGTATCGCCAATCGATTGAAGAACCGGATGTGTTCTGGGGTGAGCAGGCAAAACGCCTCGACTGGATGCGTTTCCCAACACAAATCAAAAACACATCCTTTGCGCCGGGTCAGGTCGATATTCGTTGGTACGAAGATGGCGTGTTAAACGTCTCAGTGAATTGCCTTGATCGGCATCTCGCGACACGCGGCGACCAAACCGCCATTATCTGGGAAGGAGACGATCCGGCCGCAGATGAACACATTACGTATCGCGATCTGCATGGCCGTGTTTGTCGATTTGCCAACGCTCTGCGCGCTCAGGGTGTGAAGAAGGGTGATGTCGTAACCCTCTATATGCCAATGATTCCGGAAGCCGCTGTCGCCATGTTGGCTTGTGCGCGGATCGGTGCGGTGCACTCAATCGTCTTTGGTGGATTCTCACCAGATGCGCTTGCCGTCCGTGTTGAGGAGTCAGGCTCTAAGGTCATCATTACCGCAGATGAGGGGCGTCGCGGTGGACGCGGAGTTGCCTTAAAATCCAATGTCGACAAGGCGGTCGCCTCGGCAGCGGGCCAAGGCGTAGAAATGGTCATTGTGGTGAAGTGTACCGGCGGAAATGTGGCGTGGACCGCCAAAGATGTCTGGTTCCATGAGCTGTGTGCGAATCAATCTGAGGACTGTCCTGCCGAGCCCATGCTTGCCGAAGATCCCTTGTTCATTCTCTACACCTCTGGATCCACCGGAAAGCCCAAAGGGTTAAAGCACACCACGGGTGGATATCTGGTCTACACCTCGCTGACCCATCAAATGGTCTTTGATTACAAGGATGGCGACGTTTATTGGTGTACAGCGGATGTGGGCTGGATCACTGGGCACAGTTATATCGTCTACGGTCCGCTCGCCAATGGGGCGACCACGCTGATGTTTGAGGGGGTTCCGACCTATCCAGACGCCAGTCGGTTTGGGCGCGTGATTGAAAAGCACCGCGTCAATCAGTTCTACACAGCCCCAACCGCCATTCGGTCTCTGATGGCGAAAGGTGATGACGTGTTCGGAGATTCAGATTTGTCGAGTCTTCGGATTTTGGGCTCGGTGGGCGAGCCGATTAACCCAGAAGCCTGGGAGTGGTATCACCGGGTCATCGGCCACGGCCGCTGCCCCATTGTAGACACCTGGTGGCAGACCGAAACCGGCGGCATCATGATTGTCCCGTTACCAGGTGCGACCGCCACCAAACCGGGCTCCGCCACACGGCCTTTCTTTGGTGTACAGCCGGCATTGGTGGATGGCGAAGGTCATCTTCTTGAAGGCGCGACAGATGGCAATTTGGTGCTCTTGGATTCTTGGCCAAGTCAGGGTCGGAGTTGCTGGGGCGACCATGAACGCTTTGAACAGACCTATTTCTCGACCTTCGCCAATATGTATTTCACCGGCGATGGTGCGCGGCGTGACGAAGACGGGTATTACTGGATTACCGGCCGTGTGGATGATGTGTTAAACGTATCCGGGCACCGGATGGGGACGGCAGAAATCGAATCGGCGATGGTCGCGCATGAGTCTGTTGCAGAGGCGGCTGTGGTGGGGTATCCCCACGACATCAAGGGTGAAGGCATTTACGTTTATGTCACCTTACAAGATGGCTTTGAGCCGACTGAGGAGTTGCGTGCGGCGCTCCGCAATCATGTGCGTAATGAGATTGGACCGATTGCCTCTCCTGATTTCATTCAATGGGCACCCGGTCTTCCAAAGACACGATCTGGGAAAATCATGCGTCGCATTTTGCGGAAAATTGCCGCGAATGAGCATGAGGCCTTGGGTGATGTGTCGACCTTGGCTGATCCATCGGTGGTGGATGATCTCATCGAGCATCGGATGAATCGCCGCTAAGGCGTTGGCGTGGGCGTTCGCGCCCACGACCGCCAAAGGCAGGAGTGATCGCTTTTGGCGCAATCTTTGGTATTGTGTCTCAATCGTGGCGAAGGAATGCGACCATGCATCATGCAAAGATAGTGATCGCGGATGATCATCCGTTGTACCGGGCGGCTCTGAAGCAGGCCGTCACCAAGGCAACCGCCCGCGTTGAGATCGTTGAAGTCTCAACCATGGCGGAACTGCAAGACGCAGCCCAAGAACACAATGACGCCGATCTCGTGCTGTTGGACCTCACCATGCCGGGAGCCAGTGGCTTCTCTGGGCTTGTGTACCTCAAAGGTCAAGTCCCTGAATTGCCGGTTGTTGTGGTGTCCGGGAATGAAGATCATGCCGTGATTCGGCGTGCGCTTGAGTATGGTGCCTTGGGGTTCATTCCAAAGAGTGTCGCACTGGAGACGATGGTGGAAGCCATTCAGGCAGCCCTTGAAGGAGACGCTTGGGTTCCTGGCGATGTCTCACTTGACGGGCCTGTCTTGGATGACAAGGAAGCGAAGATTGCCGCTGGAATCGCCTCCCTGACCCCTCAACAATTCCGGGTTTTGGTGATGTTGATGCAGGGCTTGCTCAACAAGCAAATTGCCTATGAGCTCGACGTCAGTGAAGCAACCGTTAAGGCGCACGTCACCGCGATTTTGCGGAAGTTGAAGGTGCACTCGCGAACTCAGGCAGTGATTGCCGCCCGGTCGCTTGATTTGGAGAGCTTATCGGGCGGTTAATGTGCATCGGGATCCCAGCCGCCCAGATCACGCCAGCGGTTGACAATCGCGCAATAGAGATCCGCGGTGAGTTTCGCGTCATAGCGCGCCGAATGTGCCTCTTGGTGATCAAAGGCTAATCCCGCGGCATCGCATGCACGGGCAAGGACTGTTTGTCCATAAGCCAGCCCAGCGAGCGTCGCCGTGTCAAAACACGAGAACGGGTGGAAGGGCGAGCGTTTGATGTCGGTTCGCGCGATCGCTTGATTGAGAAAGCCAAGATCGAAATGCGCATTGTGTCCGACCAAGATTGCACGATTGCACCCATGCTTCTTTGCCGCGTCACGGACGCGCTTAAACATTCGGTGTAAGGCGTCTTTTTCGTCCTCAGCCAACCGCAACGGATGGTAGGGATCGATCCCGGTAAATTCGAGCGCTGCTGGCTCTAGGTTGGCTCCCTCAAATGGAATGATGTGCGCATGCTCTTGATCCACTGGAATCAAAGTGCCATGCGCATCCATGTCAAGAATCACCATCGACAGTTCGAGCAGTGCATCGGTTTGGGCGTTAAAGCCCCCCGTCTCAAGGTCGACGACGACCGGCAGGAATCCCCGAAATCGTCTGCCAAGTGCGGATTTCTGGCGACTTTTAGGGGCGTCACCGTCGTCGTGAACAACGTCTGGATCGATCATGCGAGGCTCCAGTCTAAGGTCTCGCCTGCGCCTAACAGTCGGACCTGCTGTGATCCAAGTGGCCGCGTCTCTGGGATGAGCATTGGTTGCTTGATGAGCGTCACGGTTTGCGTGTTGACGGGGAGTCCATAAAAGCGCGCGCCATTGAGTGAGGCAAAGGCTTCAAACTGATCCAGTCGCCCAGCCCTGTCAAATACCGAGGCGTACAGTGAGAGTGCATGCGGCGCCGTGTAGCAGCCTGCGCAGCCACAGTCTGATTCCTTATCGCCGATGGCATGGGGCGCCGAATCTGTGCCGAGAAAAAACTGGGGATCCCCACTAGTCGCCGCTTCGATCAGCGCGCCACGGTGAGAAGCGCGTTTTAAAATTGGGAGGCAATACAGGTGTGGACGAATACCCCCTGCGAGCATGTCATTACGGCTGTAGATCAAATGATGCGCGGTAATGGTCGCTCCCATCGAGGGATGTGCTTTGACGAAATTGACCGAGTCCGCGGTGGTGATGTGTTCAAGAATCACTCGTAACTGTGGGAGCCGATTCATCAGTGGACCCAATGTCCGCTCGAGGAAGATCGCTTCGCGGTCAAAAATATCAATGTCTCGATCCGTGACTTCGCCATGCACTAACAAGGGCAGCCCAACCTCTGCCATCGCCTCGAGGACCGGCATCACACCCTCTAAGGAGGCGACGCCCGCCTCGGAGTTGGTGGTGGCGCCCTGGGGGTAGAGTTTTACCCCCTGAATCAGGCCGCTTGCCTTGCCTTCACGCACGGCCTCGATCGCTAAGTCTGGCGTCAGATAGAGGGTCATGAGTGGCTCGAATGCCATCCCCTCCGGAACTGCAGCCAGAATCCGATCGCGGTAAGCACGGGCGGCGTCAAGACTTGCCACGGGTGGTTTGAGGTTTGGCATCACAATCGCGCGCGCAAAACTTTGGGCGCAATCCGGGACTGTCGTTGCGAGCGCGTCGCCATCGCGGAGGTGCACGTGCCAGTCGTCGGGTTTTCGAAGTTTGAGCTGCACGGCCGTGTCCTCTTGTCGCAATGGCGCTAAGGGTAGAGGAAAGCGCACACAGGGTCACCTGTGATCCGACGATGCCGTGAAGAACGTGGAGAGATCTGGCTGATTCCGCCACAAACTGCCATACTTTGCGCCTTTTTTCGCGAACGGTTTTTAGGGACGCAACGCATGTCGCAGATTAACAAAGTGGTCTTGGCATATTCAGGTGGATTAGACACAAGTGTGATCGTTCGATGGCTGCAGGAGCGTTATCACTGTGAGGTGGTGACGTTTACCGCTGACCTGGGGCAGGGTGAAGAAGTCGAGCCTGCACGCGCAAAGGCGCAGGCGCTTGGGGTCAAGGACATTTTCATCGAAGATTTGCGCGAAGAGTTTGTGCGAGACTTCGTATTTCCGATGTTCCGTGCCAATACGCTGTATGAAGGGGAATACTTGCTCGGGACCTCGATCGCGCGCCCGTTGATTGCCAAGCGTCTGGTCGAAATCGCAGAGCAAACGGGAGCAGATGCGATCAGTCACGGCGCGACCGGTAAAGGTAACGATCAGGTTCGCTTTGAACTGGGTGCTTATGCGTTGAACCCATCCGTCAAAGTCATTGCCCCTTGGCGAGAATGGGACCTCACCTCTCGCGAAACCCTGCTGCAGTATTGCGAGACGCATCAGATTCCTGTGGAGCAAAAGCGTGGCACCAAGAGTCCGTATTCGATGGACGCCAATTTGTTGCACATCAGTTATGAGGGTGCCATTTTGGAAGATCCTTGGATGGAAGCCGAGGAAACGATGTGGCGCTGGACTGTGTCACCTGAAGCTGCGCCAGATCAGGCACAGGATGTGGTGATTCGATTTGAGCACGGTGATCCGGTCGCGGTGGATGGTGTGACGATGTCGCCTGCCACACTCTTGGCGCACCTGAATCAGGTGGGTGGGCAACATGGAATTGGGCGCTTGGACATCGTCGAGAACCGCTACGTCGGGATGAAGTCACGCGGCTGCTACGAAACCCCAGGCGGTACGATCCTGCTGAAAGCGCATCGGGCACTTGAGTCCATTACCTTGGATCGCGAAGTCGCACATCTGAAAGATGCGCAAATGCCACGCTATGCCGCGTTGATTTATAACGGCTACTGGTGGAGCCCGGAGCGGAAGGTTCTGCAGGCTTTAATCGATGCGTCTCAGGCGCCCGTCTCTGGCGAGGTCCGTCTGAAATTGTACAAGGGGTCAGTGATGGTGACCGGGCGTCGGTCAGACGAGAGTTTGTTCGATGCCGCGATTGCGACCTTTGAAGACGATGCCGGGGCCTATAACCAACAGGATGCGGAGGGGTTCATTCGACTCAACGCGTTACGCCTGCGCACAGCGGCTAGAAAGGGACGCTCACTGCGCTAGCACCTTGCCTTTGTACTCGCACAGATCCTGAATGCAGCATGCGCTGCATTCGGGTTTACGCGCTTTGCACACGTAGCGTCCATGCAGGATCAGCCAGTGGTGTGCGTCCTTTAAGAACTCCTTTGGAATTGTTCGCAGCAGCTTGTCCTCAACTGCGCGGACGGTCTTACCTGGCGCAAGGCGCGTGCGGTTACTGACCCGATAAATATGCGTATCAACGGCCATCGTCAGTTCGCCAAAGGCTGTGTTGAGCACAACATTGGCTGTCTTACGGCCAACGCCCGGGAGCGCTTCCAGCGCCTCTCGTTGCCGTGGGACTTCGCCATTGTGTTTCTCGAGCAGTTGGATGCAGGTCGCCATCACATTGTCTGCTTTGGTGTTATAGAGACCAATCGTTTTGATGCAGTCGCGGACAGTCGGAAGACCCAGCGCAAGGAGCCCGTCAGGCGTATTGGCAAGCGCGAAGAGTTTTGCTGTCGCTTTATTGACTGAGACATCGGTCGCTTGCGCGGAGAGCAGCACTGCGATGAGTAATTCAAAGGGTGTTGTCCACACTAACTCTGTGGTCGGTGTTGGGTTTTCCGCACGGAGGCGCTCAAAGATTTGAATGCGGGTTTCACGATTCATGTCACCTCTCCCGTGGTTCGAACACGTTTTTGTCCAGGCGTGTGTGGCTGGGTTTCAGCGGAGCGACTGACGCGACGCGTCAGTGCACGGTGCGCCGCGACCAACAGCCCAAGCCCAATAAATGCGCCCGGTGGGAGAATAGCCAGGACAGTGATCCCGCCGATGAACTCCCGTAACGCGCCAAGCGTGATCAAAACCAGCCCAAACCCCAACCCTTGTGCGAGTCCATCAATGCAGGCATCGCGAACCGGCACTCGCCGTGCAAGCGCTTCGGCTCGCCCTAAGATCAGACAATTGGTCACGATCAGTGGCAGAAAAATCCCAAGTGACTCGTACAGTGCATAATCGGTTGCCTGAATCAAACGCTCGGCACAGGTAGTCAGTGCAGCAATCACGAGCACAAAAGCCGGGAGTCGAATGGTGTCGGGGACCCAGGTACGGATCAGGCTGATCGAGAGATTTGAACCAACCAGCACCGCGAACGTTGCGAGCGCAAGTCCTGTGGCGGTTTCTACGGTGTTTGACACAGCCAGTAACGGACAGAGCCCTAACAACTGAACCAGTGCTGGGTTTTGATCCCAGAGTCCTTGTTGTAAGCGTTGTTTCGCTGTCATAGACCCTCCAACAGCGTTGGCCAGGTGGGATCCTCGGTGACTGCAATCAGCGCACGCCGTAGGGCCTCGACAACCGCTCGCGGTGTGATGGTAGCACCCGTGAATGCATCAATGGATCCGCCATCGGGGCGAACCGCCCAGTCTTTTAGTGGGTGGCTTGCGAGGCTCTGTCCCGAGAATTGTCGAATCCAGTCACTCTTTCGGTGATCGATGCCATCGCCAAGGCCTGGCGTTTCTCGGTGCGCAGTGACGCGCAGCGCGAGCACATCGGCCTCGGGCGTGATGGCCAAGAGGAGATCAATGGGCCCTGCATAGCCACGCGGTGCTCGGATGGGGAGTAAATAGCCGGCAACAGCGCCCTCATGCAGCACTGTCCTGACGACAATCGGCGCCGTCCAACCCAATTGCTCCAGCAGCCTCGGAGACTGTAATCGTAATTCTGTCCCGAGCACGAGACCATCGCTCTCGGACAGCATCTCCAGGATCGCTTGATCACGCGCCTGTTGTTGTGCGCGGGCGATGGGTTCGGCTGTCCAAAGGTACACCACGCCGACGAGCGTACTGGTGATCAAGCCAAACAACGCCAGTCGAACTGCCGTCATAGGCGACCCCGTCCAGTCCCACGGATTGCGTGGACTTCGCCATGAATCCGAGGGCGTGTGTACTGATCAATCCAGGGCACGCAGAAGTTCATGATGAGCACCGCAAACGCAATGCCATCTGGGTACAGCCCATAGGTCCGGATTAAATAGGTGATCACCCCCACACCGACACCAAACCACCATTGGCCGCGTGGGCTGGTTGCTCCCGACACTGGATCGGTGACAATGAAGAGAGCGGCGAAGATCGTTGCACCGGCCAATGCATGGGTGAGTACGGGTACCTGATTGTCGGGGTCGATGCCGAAAAACGCGGCAAGCCCCAGTAACCCGACCAAAACGCCGACAGGCGCCTGCCAACGAATCACTCGGCGTGACAGCAAATAGATCCCGCCAACCACGTGACTGAGGGCGACCCACGCCACCCCGGGTGCGATCCCAAATCCACCGCCCTCGAACATCGGGTGTAAGGCAATCTCAGGCGCGGTGAGTCCTTCGAATGTGGTTCGGTAGAGGTCCAGAACGGTCGCCCCAGTGACCCCATCTGCAGTCATTCCGTGAAGCCATGCCTGTACAGTCACAGTGGGTGCGTGCTGGAAGGGCACGGCCCAGCCGGTGGTCATCGCCACTGGTGCACCGATCAGTAGTATTGCGTACGCCAGCATGGCCGGATTGAGTGGATTCTGACCGAGTCCACCGTATAACTGCTTTCCACAGCCAATGGCGATCATGCCTCCGACGAGGGGCAACCACAGGGGTGCCACGGGGGGTAGGGCAAGCCCTAGTAGCCACGCTGTGAGGAGTGTGGATCCATCTTGAAGGGCCGGTTTGGTGGCGCAACCACGGAGGCGTTGTCCTAACCACTCAGCAAGCAGTGCGCCCACCGCGGTGAGGCAGATGTTGACCAAGACGCCAGACCCAAAGACCCAGAGACTGGTCAAGGTGCCTGGCACGAGCGCAATCCAGACAGCCTGCATGATCTCGCGCGTTGTGCGTGGAGGTCCCCAGCGTAGGATTCGCATCATATGCTCTCCTTCGCGCGCGCAGCGCGGATACGCTCAAGGGCGGATTCTGACTGTTGTCGGCGTGTGTGTCGTCGGGTCTCAGCCTCCGCAGCCTGGCGCTCTAGTCGCCTTGCGCGTGCGTTGAAGCGTTCGCGTGCGCGATCGGCGCGTTTGGCCTCATCGCTCAGCGCGCGCTGTCGGGTGAGCCCCGTCTGAAATTGATCAGTCAGCGGTAGCGCGCTGGGACACACTTGGTCACACGCGCCACACCGAAGGCAGTGGGCCAGGCCCTCATGCATCGCGTGATCAAGCTGACCGTGACTCAGGGCCGCAAACAGTTGCTGTGGTTGCAGTTGAACAGGGCAGGCCTCGGCACAGAGCCCGCATCGGATGCAGGGGCTGGTCGTGCGCGCGATCGCTGGAGCCGCATACAGACAATGCGTCATCGCGTGCATGCCGGGCGCCTCTTCAGGGATTTCCCAACCCATGTATGGACCGCCGTGACGAACCTGATGGTCGCCTGGCTGTAGACCACCAGCAGCGGCGATCAGCGCATTGATGGGGGTGCCGATAGGCGCCCGAAAAACCCCTGGAGAGATGATGGAGGGCCCTGTGACGGTCACAATCCGATCGGTGAGGGGATAGCCATCAATGGCATCTGCGAGCGCGGCTAAGGTGCCTGGATTGTGTACAAGAATTCCGTATTCCACAGGCCGTGCTGTGGTCGGGATCTCAAGCCCGAGTGCTAACCAAATCAGTTGTCGTTCGGCGCCAGAGGGGTAGCGGCTTTCGAGAATGGTGAATGACACGTCTCGGTCTTGTAAGGCCTCCGGATGGGTCGTTTGCAATGCCGCTAGGGCGTCTGGTGTGTTGTCTTCAAGCACAATCACGCATTTTGTGAGTGAATACGCACGCATTAACACATCAATGGCATGCCAAATCGCAGGTGCGCGCTCGCGCATGACACGCTCATCGGCCGTCAGAAAGGGCTCGCATTCAGCGCCGTTGACGACCAACGTGTGTAACTCTCCGCTCCACTTTTGATGGGCGGGGAACCCGGCGCCCCCAAGTCCGACGAGGCCAGCCTCAGCCGCCCGTTTTTGTAGGTCTGCGGGATCCGGGCGAGATGACAGTGGTGCGAGACAAGGCTGCGTTGGGGGCGATGGCTCTAACACGGTCAGCTGAAGGATTTGGCAGCGCTCGGGGATGGAGGACAAGGTCATGCCGTCGACGAGTTGCGTCACTTGCACAGTGCGCGGGCAGGCTTGGATCACACCCTGTGCTGTCATAAACAGTGGTGCTCCAGCCTTGATGATCGAACCGATCGACCACGCTGCAAGCGGCATGTATCGCTCGGTGGGCAGCGCAATTCGGAGCGTCTCGGGTGTGAGTGGACGCAGCGGCACTTGTGCTGTCAGTCCTTTCCCATCAGGCGCTGAAAGCCCACCAGGCAGGCGCCGTGTGCTGAGCGTCGTGGCATACTTAGTCATGGGCAAGACGTCCGACACTGGGGGTCGATATCCGGTTTGCCGGACGCGATCGTGGGATTAAGGTGATGCAGTCCACTGGGCAGGGCGCAAGACACAGATCGCATCCGGTGCATTCATCGGCAATGACCGTGTGCATCCGTTTAGAGGCGCCGAGGATGGCATCGACGGGGCAGGCGGCGATGCATTTTGTGCAGCCGATGCAGACATCCTCATCGATGACCGCAACCATTGGCTCGGCGGTCGTGCCGTGCGTCTCGTCAAGCGGCATGGCCTCCACGCCGAGAAGCTCAGCAAGCGCTGCGATGGTCTCTGCTCCACCTGGCGGACACTTGTTAATGGCTTCGCCGGCCGCGATCGCTTCTGCATAGGGCCGGCATCCTGGATGTCCACACTGGCCACATTGGGTTTGTGGAAGACAGGCATCGATTTTCGCCACGAGCGGCGAGCCATCGACCTGAAAACGCCGTGAGAGTGTTTGAAGCAACAGGCCGCCAACCGCTAAAAGTCCGGTAAACGCGAGAATAGTCGTGAGTACATCCAGAGCCGATGGCATCATCGATCGACCATCCCTGAAAATCCCATGAATGCGAGAGCCATAAACCCGGCCGTGATCAACGCAATCGGGGTGCCCTGAAGCATTACCGGGATAGCGGCACGTTCAAGCCGCTCTCGCATTGCGGAGAATAACAACAGCACCACCGCGAAGCCGATCGCCGCACCAAACCCGTAGACAGCAGAGTCCAGTAAGGTGTGCGCGCGATTGACGTTGAGTAAAGCAACCCCAAGCACTGCGCAGTTGGTGGTAATGAGCGGAAGAAATAACCCGAGCACTTGATAGAGCAGTGGCGCCGTTTTCCGAAGGATGAGTTCGGTGGATTGGACCGTGATTGCGATGGCGACGATGAAGGCCAACGTTCGCAGCCACAAGGCATCCAGTGGAACCAGCACAAAGGTTTGGATCAGATAGGCAACGACGGAAGTCAGAGTCAATACAAAGGCCGTTGCCAGTGACAGACCCCACGCACTATCCATCCGATTGGAGACACCCATAAAGGGGCATAACCCAAGAAACTGCACTAACACGACATTGTTCACCAGTGCCGCGGAGATCAGCAGTAGCGCCCAATCCATTAGTCGTGCTGATCCTGTAAATGCGATTCGATCTGTGCGCCAGTCTCTAGCATTTTGTGCACTGGGCATTTGTTGGCAATTGCGAGGAGTCGTTCACGGACGGTCTTCTCCAGATCTCCGGTCAGCTCGATCGCGCGAGTCAGACGATGCCCCTCCTTGGTGTGCACGCTGTGCACCGTTGTTTGCACACGGGACAGCGGCAGACCCTTATGGTTCGCATACATCCTAAGGGTCATGTTCGTACACGCCCCCAGCCCTGCGGCCAACAAGGTAAAGGGCGAAGGTCCGGTGTCGTCGCCCCCCATGGCGACGGGTTCATCGGCCGACAGAGGGTGTCCGTCAGCACAGACTCCATTTTGAAAGAGCCCTTGCCCCGTTTCCCAGACCGTCACCGCATGTCCATCACTCTCTGCGCAGTGTTTTTGGTGTGCCTCCGGCAGGTAGCGGCCTGCCCACGCGGCAATGACTTGTGCGACATAGCGTGCGTCAGCCTGGTGCGTTAAGAAGTGATCCGCTTGGTTGAGGGAAATAAAGCTTTTGGGATGTTTGAGTTGCGCAAAGAGAGCGCCCGCTTGGTGCACGTCAACCACAGTATCGGCTGGGCTGTGAAGCAGTAAGACGGATTGTCGCAAGTGTTGGATCGCCTCAGAGGAGATGGCTTCTGCAGTCAGCATCGGACGCTGGGGTACACCGGATCTTTGATCCTCGGAGGGGGTTGCGTCCGACGTGTTCGAATACTGGTGTGTCAGCAACCGATCTAACACCTGTTCAACATGGATATGATCCGCGGGCGCGGCGACTGTTGCGATCGCATGCACACTGGGGAGTCGTTGCGCAGCGATCAGGCCTGCGGTTCCAGCCAAAGAGTGGCCGACCAGGAGTTGGGGTGCCTCATAGTGTGTCGAGAGAAATAGAGCGGCGGCCTCCAGAACACTCACGGGTTCGAGGCCTCGGTGTAGGCGTGAGGCGCCGGTCTCGTCTAGGTCGAGAAACGCGACGTGCAGGACAGAGATTCCGGTCTGAGCCAGTGCGAGACTGATCTGTTTTGCGGCGAAGTCATCCCGACCCGCCTCAAAGCAGTGTGCAAAAATGGCATAGGCTCGAGTGACCCCAGGGGCAAGCGCAAGCTGACTGTCGAGTGTTTGCCCGTCCGCGGTCTCAAACTGAATTTCGAGGGTTTGCATGTGCGTTCCTATCGAATCCGTTGTCCAGCGGTTGCCCCTGGGTCAGGGGTGAGCAAAAACACGTCTTGACCCCCAGGGCCTGCGGCCAAGACCATGCCTTCAGAGATCCCGAACTTCATGGTTCTCGGCGCAAGATTTGCAATCACCACAGTTTGCCGCCCAATCAATTGACTGGGGTCATAAGCGGCTTTGATCCCGCTGAACACGGTGCGTGTCTGTCCACCTAACTCGAG
>RFUY01000080.1 GCA_009922705.1 Gammaproteobacteria bacterium | reverse complement strand
ATGACTTTAATACTCCCCGTGCATTGGCTGTTTTGTTTGAGCTTGCCAAGCGGTCTGATCAACAGGCCAAAGTGACGTTAGAAGTGCTGGGTGAGATCCTGGGGCTGTTTCCACAGGGGAAAGCTGAAGCGCTCGCGCAAAGAGACGCATTAAAAGCGGCCGTGACAGGATTAAGTGATGCACGCGTGGATGCGCTCATTGCTGAGCGCACAATGGCAAGGGCTGCCCGGGATTTTGCAAGGGCTGACGCGATCCGTGACGAGCTCACAGCAGCCGGTATCCTGATCGAGGATTCTGCATCAGGAACGTCTTGGTCACGCGGCTAGCGTGTTTTTTGGGCGGTTTTAAAAAGTCGCCCGTGAGCATTGACTCAGCAGGCGCGACTGCCTAATATTCCGCACCTCGTCGGGGTATAGCGCAGTCTGGTAGCGCATCTGCTTTGGGAGCAGAGGGTCGTTGGTTCGAATCCAGCTGCCCCGACCATTTTCAGACCATGCGCCTGTAGCTCAACCGGATAGAGCAACGGCCTTCTAAGCCGTAGGTTGCAGGTTCGATTCCTGCCAGGCGTGCCAGCCTGGTCACTGCAATGGTGGGTGTAGCTCAGTTGGTAGAGCCCCGGATTGTGATTCCGGTCGTCGTGGGTTCGAGTCCCATCATCCACCCCATTTTCAGAGATTTTTCCAGACACTGAATAAACCTCGTTGGCTAGGCTTGGCTCCCGTCAGACGGTCACTGGGGATTTTTGTGAAGGTCAATCGCAAGCTGCAATAATCGCTCAACATCTAACTTTGAATAGTGCTGCTGGCTCCAAAGTAACCCTGCCTCGAGTTGCTGTAACGTTAACCCCATCAACCCTTCAATGATTTGATCATGAGCGCCTCGGACGAGAGTCTCTACGGCAGTTTGTTGTTCAACCATACGCGTGTTCCATCTACACCAATGTTCTGATCAGAGTAGTCGATCCTAACCTAAAACGAACTTTCTGGTGGCGCCTAAATGCTGCAATGAAAAGGGATCTCGCTGAATAGAGGCAGTTAGCTCTGGTGTGGGTGGTCGGATCCTACATTTCGATGATTTGCTTGGGCGTATCAGATGTAGCACACTCCGACTGCACAATAATTCAAGAATTAAGGGTCCAATATGGAGATTACGGCCCTTGAGGCGGCCATAAACGCCCTCGCTATCGTCAGTGATCCGTTTCGGTTAGGAATGCTGTTTTTGGGCGTCGTCTCTGGGCTCTTCCTCGGCATTATTCCCGGAATCGGCGGTCTAGTCGGGATGGCTCTGATTCTGCCATTTACCTTCACAATGGATCCGTACACAGCGTTTGCGGTGTTACTGGGAATGGCGGCGGTTGTAAATACCAGCGATACGATTCCAGCGGTGTTATTTGGTGTGCCGGGAACCGCCGGTGCGCAAGCCACTGTGTTGGATGGCAATCCCATGGCTAAAAATGGCGAGGCAGGACGGGCATTGAGTGCCGCCTTTGCTGCATCGTTAGTTGGCGGTTTAGTCGGGGCCGTTTTATTGGCATTCACCGTTCCAGTTTTACGGCCTTTGATGCTTAAGATTGCATCACCAGAGCTACTTGCCTTTTCAATTTTTGGGATCGCAATGGTCTCAGTTCTTGCGGGAAGCTCGCCAGTACGCGGTGTTGTCGCTGCCTGCATAGGCGTGCTGCTTTCGATGATTGGTGCAGACTCTCAGACGGGAACGCTGCGATTTACAATGGATACGCTTTATTTATGGGATGGGCTTCCACTGGTCCCAATCGTTTTGGGATTGTTTGCGCTTCCTGAGTTGGCAGATTTAGCGATTCGCCGTTCATCGATCTCTGAAAAAGCTAATGTTGATACCACCCGCGGTCTCACAACGGGTTTACAAGATGTTGGTAAACATTGGTATCTCGCTGGTCGAGGTGGGGTGCTCGGCGCAGTCGTCGGAGCGATTCCTGGTCTTGGCACCGCGGTCGTTGATTGGATTGCTTATGCGTGGGCTTCACAAACCTGTAAAGGCAGTGAAAAAACCTTCGGAAAGGGGGATGTTCGGGGCGTCATCGCTCCGGAAGCTGCCAATAATGCGGTGACAGCAGGGGCTTTGGTCCCAACAATTGCTTTTGGTGTCCCGGGATCTGCGTCTATGGCAATCCTTCTTGGCGTATTTTTGATTCATGGTCTTGTTCCTGGGCCAAAAATGTTGACGGTAAATCTGGATCTGACCTACTCAATGATTTGGTCGGTCGGAATTGCCAACATTTTAGGTGCTGGCTTGTGCTTCGCGTTCTCAGGGCAGTTTGCGCGTGTGGCACTATTGCGTTACACGCTGATCCTGCCGCCAATACTCGTGTTTGTCTTTATTGGAGCATTCCAGGCATCACGGAATTGGGGTGATCTTTATGTGCTGCTGATCTTCGCGGTCATCGGGTGGTGTATGAAACTCCTTCGGTGGCCGCGTCCCCCTTTAATCCTTGGGTTCGTTCTTGGTGGCTTGATTGAGCGTTATGCGTTTATTTCGACGATGCGGTACGGGGACGAGTGGATATCGCGACCGATTGTCATGGTCGTTTTGATTTGTTCGGCAGTTCTATTCCTCATCCCATTGTTGCGAAATCTGCGCTCATCGAGCGGTCTTATATTCTCAAAGCCCAGGCTAAAGGTCCCGTTTTCCAACGTTGAAGATTGGGGCTATTTAATTGCGTTGCTGGTGGGTAGCTATGTGGTTTGGGAATCAATGTCTTGGGCCCAAGGAGCAAAAATAGGTCCATTCTGGGTGGCTTGGGTTGCCATTGGTTTTGCCTCAGTAGGAGTACTGAGTCAGATGGTTGAAGTCGGGACAAAGCTGAGCGCAGAGCCCTCGCAAGGTGCTGCGAAGGCAGTTCATTTCGATACGATCTCTGACTACGACAATTTGTCGCGCTTAGAGGTATTGCTCCGGTTCAGCCGATTCTTTTTGTACTTACTTGCCTTTATGTTTGTTTTTGCAGCATTTGGAATTTTCTACGCAACTGTGTTTTTAGTGATTGCATTCATGCGACTCGAAACGCGTGAGTCATGGCGAGTAATCGCGCTCAATACTGCGGTAATCACGGTGCTTGTGTTTGTCATATTTGATCGATTATTGCGAATTCCTTGGCCTGCGCCTTGGTTATAGAGATGAGGCTTTGGTTGTCACTTTTGAACATGAGGGGGGGATAAAAACAGCTCCGCTTTACGTGTCGCGTCTCTTTGCAGACGGATTGACGAGTACGGTTTGATCGAGTTTACTCAAGGCACGGGTTTACTTAATCATTCAAAAATAAAGATAAAATCTCATGGAGGGGTTATGAATAAAGTAATGTCCGCAACGGGTAGTGTCATTATCGCGACCGCGCTTAGTGTTTCAGCGCCCGTGCAAGCACAAACATCAGTCGCTGATTTTTATAGTGGAAAGACCGTTAATCTGATTATTGGTTTCGGGGCAGGCGGGGGCTATGACACTTATGGTCGCGTACTCGCTCAGCACATCGGCAAGCACATACCTGGAAATCCAACAGTCGTCCCTCAGAATATGCCGGGCGCTGGATCAATTGTCGCTTCCAACTTTCTCTATAACACGGCACCGAAAGACGGAACGACCATGGGCATGGTTGCGGCATCCGCACTGATGCAGCCCTTGTTCGGAAGCTCTCAAGTTAAGTTTGACTCCTCAAAATTTGGATGGCTCGGGAGTATGGACCAGAGCATTGCGTTCTGTGGGGTCACAGTGGCCAGTGGAGTCGAGAGTTTTCAGGACTGGTTGAAGTCGGGGAAACAATTGGCTTTTGGCGCCAGTGGGCCTGCAGCAAACACGTTCCAGCATCCCATGGCCCTTCGGAATGTCTTGGACGTGAATGCAAAAGTTGTCCCAGGATATAAAGGAACGGCAGACGTTGCCGTTGCGATGGAAAATGGAGAGATGGATGGTCTTT
This sequence comes from Gammaproteobacteria bacterium, assembly GCA_009922705.1. Taxonomy (GTDB): domain Bacteria; phylum Pseudomonadota; class Gammaproteobacteria; order Pseudomonadales; family Litorivicinaceae; genus HIMB30. The sequence continues at coordinate 3,128 of RFUY01000080.1, read as the reverse complement.
GTGGCATGCAAGTGACCTCAATTCGATCCTCATTTCAGTCGTTAATCGATCGTGGCGTCATGCGCTTAATTATTCAGATGGGGCCTGAGCGTACATCAGAATTTGGCGCATTGCCGAGTGTGTACGACTTTGTCGAGAATGAAGATGAAAAGCGGGTGATGGACTTGGTGTTCGGTCAGCTAAAGTTGGCGAGACCCGTCGCAGTTCCTCCGGGGATCCCATCTGAGCGCTTGAAAGCTTTGCAAGATGCATTTTTGGCAACGTTACAAGATCCTGAGTTTTTGGCGGCTGCAGAGCAGGCGGGCATGGAAATCAACTTGGTGAAGGCCAATGATGTGCAGGCGCTTCTTGTTGATTTCGCCAGCTTTTCACCTCGGGTAATTGAGTTGGCTGGAAAAGCGGTCGCACCTGATAAGTAACCGTATGGCCTCCCACTCGTCGGGGTGGGAGGGATTCTCTTGATATTTCACAAGGAGGCATTGTGGCGAAAAAAACGATTCGCTCATGCTCTGTTGCGCAAGCCTATTTAGAACTTCTGTCAGACCGGGGTATCGAGTTTCTTTTTGCGAATGCAGGTACGGACTTTGCGCCAATTATTGAGGCGTACTGTAAAGGTGAGCAGAGCGATGCCCGTATGCCGACACCGGTTCTGGCGCCCCATGAAAATATCGCGATCGCGATGGCGATTGGTTACTACCTCGTGACTGGGCGCATGCAGGCCGTCATGGTGCATGTGAACGTAGGAACCGCAAATGCGATTTGTGGATTGATGAATGCATGGCGGGGGAATATCCCGGTTTTATTAACCGCTGGTCGTACCCCCTACACCGAATCTGGTCTTATTGGATCGCGAACCGGGGAGATTCACTGGCCTCAAGAGATGCGAGATCAGAGGGCTATCGTTCGCGAAATGGTGAAATGGGACTATGAGCTCCCCAATGCGGACGTCCTTGAGGCCATGGTGGACCGGGCCATCAATATTTGTCTAACCGAGCCACGAGGGCCAGCTTATCTCACGTTGCCCAGAGAAACTCTCGCCACTGAGCTGGATGCGTTTGAGTTTGATTCACCTTCGGTTCGTCAAGTCCCGTCAGTATCGTTTCCGGATCCTTCTGTCCTCGAGCTGGCTGCAGATTTGATTGCTAAGGCTAAGCGGCCATTGATCATCACCTCAGCCATTGGCCGGACCGAAGATGAAATGTTGGCCCTCGCTGAGTTCGCGGAGTTCGCCGCAATTCCGGTGGTACAACGCAAACCAAGATATGTCGCACTTCCCTCAAATCATCCGATGCATTTTGGGTATCGCCCGGAAGACTATTTTGATGAGTGCGATCTGGTTTTGGTGATGGAATGTAATGTGCCTTGGTTACCTCTAAGAGAGTCGCCTGGCGAGTCGGTGCCGATTCTGCACTTTGGGACTGATCCGATTTTTTCAGACTATCCGATGCGTGGTTTTAGAACGGATTTGGCGCTTACGGGCGAGATTCGAGGGACGCTTAAAGCATTGGGTCAAGTGCTTTCAACTAAGTTAAATGCTGAAATCGTGGCTGAGCGACGGGTGTACGCCGAAGAGGTCCAGTCGCAGCGTGCGAAGCGGCGTGCAGCGATGTTAGAGAATGCAAAATCCACGAAACCCATTCATCCGGTTTGGATTTCTCACTGCATTAATCAAATTACTGATGAAAATACGATTATTGTTCGTGAATCACCCATTGTCTTAGATCAGCTTGAGATGCAAGTCTCGGGATGTGTCGTGGCGGCGGGGGCGGCTGGCGCGCTTGGCTGGGGCCTGGGCACGGCGCTCGGTGTGAAGAAGGCGGCTCCGGAGAAGCTCGTGATTTGTACTGTTGGTGACGGCGCGTATATGTTTGGCAATCCGGTACCAGCGCATTATGTATCGAGTGCTGAGGGGCTGCCGATACTGACGATCATTTTCAATAATGAAATGTGGGGTGCTGTAAAGCGTACGACACGAGAGGTCTACCCAGACGGATTTGCCTCACGAACAGCTAAACCTCCATTGACGGTGTTTGAAACCGGGACTCGGTATGAGAAAACGGTTGAAATTGTTGGAGGTTATGGTGAGCGCGTAGAGGATTCAAATGAGCTTCTTGGAGCGCTGCAGCGTGCTGTTGCTGAAGTAAAAAGTGGCAGGCAGGCTGTATTAAACGTGATTTGTTCGGGCCCCTAGAAGGTTGTCTATAGAGTGAGTGAAAAACCAATGCATCTCCCCATGTGGATTAATGGGTGTCCTGTCAATGTAGAGGATCGAATCCAAGTCACGAATCCGGCGCGTCCATCTGAGATTGTGGGCTCCATTCCACGTGGCTCGAGCACAGAAATTAATCACGCTGTACATGCTGCGAAAGTTGCGCAACCCAATTGGGCGAAAAAGTCATTTCTCGAACGAGCAGCAGTTCTTTCGAGTGTGTTGGATCGATTGGAGACTGAGATTGATGACCGCGTTGCGCTCTTTGTTCGTGAAAATGGAAAGACCACTAAGGAGGCGCGTGCAGAAATCTGTGGCGTTCCCGCCCGTCAGCGACTCACATTGGCGCTTGCGGAGGAGTTAGATCGAGAACGTCTCTACGACGCTCCAAATGGTCGCACTTGGCGATGTGATTTGCCGTATGGCGTTGTTGTTTCGATTGTCCCTTGGAATAGTCCGATTAGTTTGGGTTTTTCTCAGATTATCTCAGCGTTGCTCGCAGGCAACGCGGTCGTGATTAAGCCACCTGAAACCTGCCCGTTAGCCCTGATGCGGTCGATCGAGCTTGTGCTTGACCTTCTGCCACCCGGTATCTTGAATGTTGTGACGGGGCTTCCTGAAGAGATCGGAGGCACGCTGACGACGCACCCTGATGTTGCGAAAATTGGATTTACCGGGTCGATTGCGTCGGCACGCCACATCATGGCAAATGCAGCTGAGACGATTAAAGGGGTAACGTTTGAGCTAGGCGGGAACGATGCGGCGATTGTCTTGGATGATGCTTATTTATCGATGCCTACAATGCAACGGATGGCCTCAATCGTCTTTCGTATGTCCGGTCAAGTTTGCATGGCAATCAAGCGCATTTATGTAGATCGATCGATTTACGACCAGTTCTTGAGTGCGTTTTCTGAGGCTG
>RFUY01000079.1 GCA_009922705.1 Gammaproteobacteria bacterium | reverse complement strand
GACAACCACTGGTCGAAAGCGCCGGTGTGGTTGGTTTGATGCCGTGGCTGTTCGCCATGCGATTGAAGTGAACTCGATCAGTGGGATTTGTTTAACAAAGCTTGATGTTCTGGATGGATTGGAAACCGTCAAAATTTGCGTGGCGTATCAGTTGGCGTGTGGGACTCAGGTCGAGTACTTGCCCAGTGGCGATGCATTCACGACAGCGATACCGGTCTACGAGACCATGCCAGGTTGGCAGGAATCGACTTTTGGTTTGACGGAGTTTTCGGCAATGCCTGCGGCTGCAAAAGCCTACGTTAGACGGCTTGAAACGCTTGTGGGAGCACCGATAGATATTGTCAGCACAGGACCTGATCGCGAACAAACGATCATCGTAAATACACCTTTTGGTGTATCTTAATGTGCAGGGGCAATATACTGCCCCAACGGAAACAACAACAATCAACGTATACAACAGACAGTCGTAGGTTCGCCTGCATTGGAGGCCACTCTGGAAGAGCTTGGTTTCACGACCTGTCCGGTATCGGGAGGTAACTATGTCGAAGGGGCATTCATTACAAGACCCTTTTCTGAACATCTTGCGCAAGGAACGCGTGCCGGTGTCCATCTTCTTGGTCAATGGGATCAAGTTACAAGGCCAAATCGAGTCGTTTGATCAGTTTGTCGTGTTATTGAAAAACACGGTCAGCCAAATGGTCTATAAACACGCTATTTCCACCGTGGTGCCAGCGCGCAATATCAAGCTGCCCACGGGGACTGAAGACGATGATGAGCCGGATCGCTACGATCTGGACAGCTAGCGTTCCCCATAGCGTTGCAATGCGACGGCGGGTCGATTAGACTCGCGCGCCCTGCAGGCGGTTGCGATCGTGCTGCAGTCTCCTTATCGCCCGGATTGGCTGGGCGATGAAACCCGTAAGGAGCCAACGTGAACCATTACGAAATCGTCTTGCTGTTCCATCCGGATCAGTCAGAGCAAGTGCCAGCAATGCTGGAGCGGTATACCAATACGGTGACCGAGGATGGCGGTTCTGTGCACCGTCTCGAGGATTGGGGGCGTCGTCAGCTCGCCTATCCCATCAATGATCTTCACAAAGCCCACTATGTGTTGTGGAACATCGAGTGTTCCGTTGCGGTGCTCGAAGAATTGACCACCACATTCCGGTTCAACGACGCTGTGTTGCGTAATCTCGTGATTAAGCGTGACGAAGCAATCGTTGAAATCTCTCCAATTAAGGCGGCTGAAAGTCGGCAGGATCGGGACCGTGGTGAGCGGCGTCGTGATCGTGACGAGGATGCTGTGGCCGCTGGGTCTGATGACACTGCAGACGCTGATGACATCACAGATGAAGTTGAAACCGCTGAATAAGGAGGCGAACCATGTCACGTTTTTTCCGTCGTCGTAAGTTCTGCCGCTTTTCGGCAGAAAACGTCAAAGAGATCGATTACAAAGATCTGGACACACTGAAACAGTACATCACCGAGACTGGGAAAATTGTTCCCTCCCGGATTACTGGAACAAGTGCGAAGTACCAGCGGCAGTTAGCCACTGCAATCAAGCGTGCGCGCTACATTGCATTGCTGCCATATACGGACGCGCACGACAACTGAGGGGCCACTGGCCATGGCACGCCTGGCACAGTTTTTAATCGCATCTGAGATCCGTGCTGCGCTGATTGCAGCCGTGTTACTTGTGATGCCACTGGTCTCTTGGTTAGGGGCCTCGATCGTGGCGTTGTTTACGTTGCGACGAGGTCTGTCTGGGTTGCGGTGGGTGATTGGGTTGCCGTTGGTGGTTGCGTTAGCAACAGCTTTCGTTGGCCAAGATCCCACCATGCTGATTGTGTTGGTCGTCACGGTGGGTTTAGCCGTGGTGCTTCACAGCACGCTCAGTTGGACCTCGACCCTGCAAGCACTCGCGCTCACAGGGCTCGTGCTCGTGCTCTTGGTCGACGCAGTCTATGCAGAGACCCTCAGAGCCCTGGTCGTTGTCATCAAGCAGGTGCTTGCAACACCAGATCAGTTGGCTGCGTTTGGGGTGGGCTCGGAGACGGTCGATGCTTGGTTACAGGCGTTGTCCGTCGGTGCACTCAGTTTTGTGTATTTGGTCAGTGCGTTGCTGGCGTTGGTGTTTGCGCGTGCAATGCAGGCCCGCGCATTTAACCCGGGCGGGTTCAAATCTGAACTTGAGACCCTGCAACTACCCGTCTCCTGGTCGGTTGGTTGTTTGCTTGTCGCGCTGGCTGGGTTTTTAGTAGACCCTTGGTTGTTGCGTTTTTCCCCAACAGCGGCGTTGCCGTTGATGTTTGTGGGGATTGGATTGGTGCATGGATTGACGGCAGTACGTGAGTCCAAGTCCATTCTGATTATGTTTTATGCGGCGTTATTATTTTTTACGCCCTATTTGTTGCTGTTACTGGCATTACTGGCGGTGATTGATGCCTTCGTCGATTTTCGGACGCGCGCACGTCAAGAACCCCCGATTGATGAGGATGAGTAAATGGATGTAATTCTGTTAGAAAAAGTCGGTCGCCTGGGAAGCCTCGGTGATCGCGTGGCCGTGAAGGGTGGGTACGCGCGGAATTTCTTGTTGCCCCAAGGTAAGGCTGTGTTGGCGACCGAGAGCAATGTGGCCGAATTTGAAGCCCGTCGTGCAGAGCTCGAGAAGAATCAGCAGGCACTGCTTGATGCGGCCACTGCGCGTGCTGAAGCACTGAACGGAAAGAGCGTTGTCGTGATCGCCAAGGCCGGCGATGAAGGCAAGTTGTTCGGTTCGATTGGGACGCGTGACATCGCCGAAGCGGCCACAGCGCAGGGAATTGCGCTTGATAAAGCAGAAGTACGTCTGCCGGAGGGTCCGCTGCGGTTGGTCGGAAATCACGAAGTGACTGTGCAATTGCATGCCGACGTGATGACAACCATCGTTGTGACGGTCACTGGAGAGTAATCGCATGGCGACCTATTCAACCAACGAGTTTAAATCGGGCGTCAAGGTCCTTTTGGACGGAGACCCTTGTTCGATCATCGACAACGAGTTCGTGAAGCCAGGGAAAGGCCAGGCTTTTAATCGCGTTCGGTTGAAGAATCTAAAAACTGGTCGGGTCTGGGAGCGGACGTTCAAGTCTGGGGATTCCGTGGAAGCAGCCGATGTCATCGATTTGGACATGGAATATCTCTATGGCGATGGTGAGTTCTATCATTTCATGATGATGGACGGGTCTTTTGAGCAGCATGCGGCAGATCCTGCTGCGGTTGGTGACACCGTCAAATGGCTGAAAGAACAAGAAACGTACATCGTCACCTTGTTCAACGGCTCGCCATTGGCGGTGTCGCCTCCTAATCACATTGAGTTGGAAGTCATCGAAACTGATCCAGGTGTGAAAGGGGATACGGCACAAGGCGGCTCGAAGCCTGCGAAGTTATCTACTGGCGCAATGGTGAATGTTCCCCTGTTCATTGAAGAGGGTGAGATCTTGCGTGTGGACACCCGCAGTGGTGAGTACGTCTCGCGCGCGAGCCGCAAATGAGTTGGCGGCCATCGGCCGCCCTGTCTGCGTTGCGCGCCCGCGCAGCCTTTCTCGCAGAGCTTCGCGCTTGGTTTCATGGGGCGGGTTACTTGGAGGTCGAGGTGCCGAGTTTGGCACTCGCGCCTGCGTCTGATCCTTGGCTTGATAGCTTTGAAGTCTGCCCGCCGGGGGCTCAATCGCCCCGACTCTATCTACTGACATCTCCTGAGGCCTATCTGAAACGTCTGCTTGCACGGGACCGCGTCCCTGTATTTAGTCTTGCTCGCGCGTTTCGCGCCGAGCCTCGTGGGCCTCTGCATCAACCTGAATTCACGCTGTTGGAGTGGTACCAACCCCACGCCGATTTTTCTGGCGCGTGTGATGAGTTACAGCGGTTGTCTGAAGATCTTGGGTTTGGGCGTCCCGAGCGCTGCTCCTATCGTCAGTTATTTGAATCCGTCTATCAGAGGAACCCTCACCGACTGAGCGAGGCAGAAGCCAACGCGTTGATTCGTGATCACATTGATCCGCATTGGAGCAATGGAAGCCTCGAAATGGCCCTAAATGTGCTGTTTTCCGAGGGGTGCGAGCCGCTGTGTGAGAACATGCTGGTGACCCACTTTCCAGCCAGTCAAGCCGCGATGTCTCGGACCCTAGAACAGGATGGAGATCTGGTCTGTTTGCGCGTCGAGTGGTATCTGCGAGGGGTTGAGATCGCAAATGGATACGATGAGCTGGTCGATGGCGAAGAGCAGCGCAAGCGGGCGAGTGCTGATCAGCAACGCCGCGCGGTATTGGGCCGTCCAGTGGTCCCCGTGGATGCGCCACTCTTGTCCGCTGTGGATGCCGGTTTGCCCCCTTCGTACGGGGTCGCATTGGGTGTTGATCGGTTATTCTGTGCGCGAATGGGGTTTACTCAGCTGGCGGACGGCGTCAGCTTTACGGATGTGACGGTATGAAACACCCAGAAAACTTAATTTGGATTGATTTGGAAATGACGGGCTTATCGCCCGAGAATGACCGAATCATTGAGCTGGCCACTGTGGTGACGGATAAACACTTAACAGTGCTCGCGGAGGGCCCGGTGTTTGCCATCCACCAGAGTGATGCGCGCCTCGCCGCGATGGATGCGTGGAACACCGCACAGCATGGACGCTCTGGGCTCACAGAACGGGTTCGTGCCTCGACAGTCTCAGAAGCTGTGGCGGAAGCCGAGACATTACGTTTCCTAGCAACCTATCTTGACCCGCGGCAGTCGCCAATGTGTGGCAATAGTATCTGCCAAGACCGGCGATTTTTGGCGCGCTACATGCCTGACCTAGAGGCGTTCTTCCATTATCGAAACCTGGATGTCTCGACGCTTAAGGAGCTTGCAAAGCGCTGGAATCCAGCAGTCTCTGCAGGTGTACAGAAAGGCGGGACGCATCTCGCGCTCGCAGATATTAAGGATTCGATCGCGGAGCTTGCGCACTATCGAGAGACCTTTCTGCGTTTGCCCGTGCAGTGAGCTGATCCAGCGCCCACCGAAGGTGCTCATCAACAAGTTGGTTGCCGGTTGGCAGGCGCTGTGCAATGCGAGCCATGATGGCTGCAGTTGCTGGGCCATTTCCTAAGCCGACAGCAACGTTTCTTAAAAATTGCCAGTAGCCTGCTCGCCGAAGTGGCGACCCCTCGGTCTGGGCTAAAAACTCTGCTTCAGTCCACTCCAGGAGGGTGATGAGTTCTGGTGCGATCAGTGCTTGCCTTGGAGAGAATGCGGGATCTCCGATGCCTGCATACTTATTCCAGGGGCACACCAGCTGACAGTCGTCGCAGCCAAAGATCCGGTTGCCAATCAGGGGTCTTAAGGCCAGAGGAATTGACCCCTTGTATTCGATAGTGAGATAGCTGATGCATCGACGCGCATCTAACTGGTAGGGCGCGATGATGGCCTGGGTCGGGCAGACCGTCAGGCAGGCCTGGCAACTGCCACAGCGCGCAGATTCGACGGCATCGCGGGAGGTCGTTGGAAGGGGCAGATCGGTCAGGATTTCGCCGAGAAAGAAGTAGCTACCCGCATCCTTGCTGAGCAGGAGGGTATGTTTTCCGATCCAGCCAAGGCCCGCCTGTTCGGCAAGATACTTTTCGAGGACCGGAGCTGAATCGGTAAAAACACGATAGCCATGGGGCGCAATCGTTGTGCTGATCCAGTCCGCAAGTGCTTTCAGCCGTTTTCGAAACACCTTGTGGTAATCACGGCCCAGGGCGTAACGGGAGATGTACCCCTTTGAGGGGTCGGCTAACACCTGTTGTGCTTGATGATCTTCGGGTAAATAGTCTAACCGCACAGAGATCACTGAGCGAGTCCCGGGGAGCAGTGCGGTAGGATCGCCCCGCAGGGTTGCATGGGTGGCCATCCAGTCCATCTCACCTGAAAATCCAGCCGCTAACCAGGCATCGAGATAGCCCTGATGTGCACTGACATCCGGGTGCGTGAAACCAACTTTGGCAAAGCCGAGCGTCGCTGCATGCCGATGCAGCGCGTCCAGAAAGTGTGATTCGGGATGCCAAGAATTCGCCATGGCCGGTACACTACCAGAGAGTGAGCTTATGGACCTCTTTATGCGATTTTCCCTGCCGACCGAAGAGTCAACACGCAAGCTCGGGAGAGCGCTCGCGAAACACTGCCCTGGGTCCCCATTTTTAGTGACACTCAGCGGTGACCTGGGGGCCGGTAAAAGTCATCTCGTTCGTGCATTCTTAAAAAAACTCGGGGTGAAGGATGCCATACCGAGTCCAACCTATACGCTGTGCGAGACCTACCAGGTCAATAAGAAAGTGACGATTTCACATCTTGATCTGTATCGCCTGGCGGACCCGGAAGAGCTCGATTTTTTGGGGTTTCGGGACATTTTGGCGGGACAAGGAGTCCTGGTTGAATGGCCAGAACGCGCGGGCGCTGTCTTACCGGTGCCAGATCTTGAGATTCATTTGATTTGGCAAGATCCGGGTCGATTGTGTGCGATCGAAGCCGCGACGCCGCTTGGGGAAGCCTGGTTAAGCCCTCTCAATCCGGAGAGACTGGTGTGATGCTGCGGCTTTGGGTGATTGCGCTTTGGTTTCTCTCTTCAGCGGTCCAAGCGATCACGTTGTTAGAGGTGCGCTCCTCCTCAGATCAAGACAGTACTCGATTGGTGTTGGGCCTGTCCGATGCACCCACATTCCGCGAGTTTTCGCTCACTCGCCCCGAACGATTGGTTGTTGATGTGAGTAACTTGGATGCGCGAAGCCTTGATCGGCTTGCTCGTTGGTCGGATACCCGGGTAACGCGTGTGCGAACCTCGGAGCGCGAGACAGGTTCGCGTGTGGTCTTTGACTTGGCAGCGAGCTATCGAACCAATGTATTTGCATTAACGCCGGCGGCAGGGAATCCACATCGGTTGGTGGTTGACATTATTGGGTATGTGGCGGGCGAGCGGCCGGTCGAGGAGCGTCTCGCCGCCCTTGCCGGGCGTCACGCCGCCCACGACGCGGGTGCCGTGGCGGATCATGTCGGCGGCGTGAAACTGGCCGATGCGGCCCGACATGCCCTGCACGATGATGGGGGTGTTCTCGTCGATGAGGATGGTCATGGCGGTTCCCTTTCAGGCGG
>RFUY01000078.1 GCA_009922705.1 Gammaproteobacteria bacterium | reverse complement strand
GTAGAACATCCCCCCAGAGACGGCAACAATCTCATTGGCATCTGCCACTGGCGGCGGGATTAAGAGCTTCCGAGCGCGCGCTTGCGTGTCTGCGTCTCTGAATGCATCGGGAATGACCACGGTGAGATCGGGTGTCACATGCAACGCATCGAAGTCGACGGCGGTTGCGGTTTGCACCACCAGACCCAGCAGTTCAAGGCCCGCTTGGAACCCTCGATGCGCCGCTTGGATTTCTGGCCACAGCGCTGACAGGGCCGAGGGCGGCTTGGATTCAAGGCGCGCACAGAGCGTCTCCCAGTCATCCACGTCAAGCCGCTGCGCGAGATCTCGATAGAACTGCTGACCTTGTTCCAAGATCGCCGCGTCATGGTCCCAGATGACGGCAGCCGCTGGTTTTTTTGGGTCAAAGTCCATGTTCAGATAGTGATAGAGGCCCGCCAGCAGCGCAAATGGGTTCGTGCGCCACTGGAACCCAGTTGCGTCGAGAGACCATGCGGCGCGAGTGTGTGCAATCCACCCGATCAAGAGATGTGGATCATTGATCAAGCACTGCAAGGGCCGGATCACCAGCGTCCGCTTCCGATCAAACAGCTCAGGCGTTGCACTCGCATTGCGGAGTGTTGTCCATGCCCACGCCAGGTCGAGCTGCTTGACCTCGCCCGCTAACAGACCCGCTAAGGTCAGATAGGGTTGAATGAACGCAGTGGTCGATTTTGCGTGGACATCTTGCGACAAAAACCAGTGCACCAAGCCGTAGTGAAAGTTCAAATTGGTCTGAATGTCCTGACCATCGATGACCATGGCGCGCAGCACTTCAGCCATCTCTAGGTAGCTTGTGCGTCGGTCATCACCGGCTGTCAGCAGGAGGGCAATATTGGAATCATAGGCCCCTGCGAGGGTGTATTTCATAAAGGCGCCGGTATCTGGATTGCGCACGCCAATGCCTTGGTCATCCCGAATCTCTTGCGGGATTGGATTTGACCAATGTTCAATGACGCCGCCGGCATGGGGCGCAAGTCCGGCGTTTGTCGCATTTAAACGCGCTTCCACACTTGCCGCTTTACGGGGAACCCGGGTTGGTTTTGGGAGCGCGGATTTATGTCGTGCGATCAGAACCATCGCCTCGACAAGCGAATCGACAGCAAAGCCATCGCTGGGATCGTCCGGGTTTGCGAAGTGTAACTGATAGACCAGCTCGCTGACGCGATGCTCCACCTGAATCCGGGTGTTCATCTCCATAAAAAAGTGCTGATCTGCATCGACAATACATTCAAAGGTCGACACCGAGTCGAGACCAACGGCTTCTCCGAAGCGCGTGGCTTCCGCTTCCATACGCGCGAGGATCGTTTGATCAGTGGCAAGCGCCGCCGCCTTCGCCTCGTTACCAGATGCCAGCGCGTGTTTCTGTTCAGCGTCGAGACGCTCGAGCGTGGTCGAGACTTCGAGAAGCTTTTGCTCATGCATTTGCAGTGAGCAGTCTCGTCCACCTAGTGTGAGACACCACTGACCATTACCGATCACTTGGATTTCTTGATGGCGTGTGGTCTCGATATTCAGTTCAATCAGCACGTTCTTGTTGTCGCCCACACCTGTGGCTTTCACTTCTTGCAACACCTCGCGGAGTAACCCGGGTGTCACGGCGCTGGCTTGATTGATTTGCGCGGCCAAGTCGCCCTGGAAATCCTTTGGTGCTTTCAGAATGCGCTGACCTTTGCCGCCGCCGCCGCCGATCGCTTTCAGGCGGATTCGATTGTTGGGCTGGGCTTCAAAGAGCGTGCGGACTTCATGCTCTGCTTGGGCTGCGATTTCATCAACACTTAAGAGATCTACCCCGGCGCGATAACTCGCCTCCAGCAGTCCGGCTGCGTCGTCTGCATCCGATCCAGTTGTGGCGACCTCGAGTCCAGCGGACTGTGCAAGCTGCGCCAAGCCGCCATGAGAAGCGGCTTTCGCTAGCAGTGTGCGGGTGGTGAGGTCATCGACGCCTGGAACCACTGACACGTGCGCGGCGAGCGCCGTGCGCTTCGCTTCATCTTTCAGGCCCGCTTGGCGGACGGTCCGCGAGCAGGGGCCAATAAATAACAAGCCTGACTGTTCGATGGCGTGCACCAGCTCGGCGTCTTCGGCCATAAATCCATACCCTGCAAAAATGGCGTTATGGCCATTGTCCTTCGCGATTTGGATAATCTGCGCGATTCGCTGCGCGCGTTCTTCTTTACTTGCGCCCGTATAGTCAGGAACGCGATGTATACGCGTGGGGTCATCTATCAGACGGAGTTCTGGCGCTAAGGCGTTCTGGTACGTAATGGAGTCTTTTTCAGACAGCAAAATCCCATACTTGGCCCCCATCTCTGTGAGCACATCCATGACTTCGCGGCGGATTGGGCCCCGACAAATGATTAAGCAATCCACATCTTCGACTGAGAATTGGCGCGCAAAGGCAGACGGGTGGCGGCTTAGGCGGCGATCATGATGAATCAGAGGATGATGCATTAGTGGAATTCTCGTTGTGTGGATTGCAGGGGTGAGGGCTGATAGGCGGCAATGTACCGTCTGAAGTTCTCACCAAGGACAGCGCGCAACTCATGCGGCATCACAATTTGACTGATGGATCCGAGTGAGAGCGCCTCCTTCGGGTTCATCAGTTCTGCTTCATAGCGCTTGGACAACGCGGCTTCCTGCGCCTGTTGCCAGACGAGCGCTTGGTCTGCATCGGTGAGGGCACGGTCTTTGGCTTCTTGGCGAATCGCACGTAACTCGTCTTTGTAGACGAATTCCTTGCCGGCAGGCCCCATCACCGCGAGTCGTGTGGTCGGTAGGGCGAAGACCATGTCCGCACCCAGCTTGTAATTGTTAAAGGCTGCGTAAGCGCCTCCAAACGCATTCCGAATAATCAGAAGAAAGCGTGGGACACGCAAATCGATAATGGCATCAAGCATGGCACGGCCTGCTTGAATGATGCCGCGTGACTCTTGATCTTGGCCTGGTAAAAAGCCGGTAGTGTCCTCCAAAAACAGCATCGGAATGTTGTAGAGGTTACAAAAGCGGATGAAACGGGCGTTTTTCAGTGCCGCATCAATGTCAATCTGACCGGAGGAGACGGCGGAGTTGTTCGCACAAAAGCCAATGACATGTCCGCCAATCCGGCCGAATGCGCAGATCGTATTGCGCGCACGCGACGGTTGAAACTCGTAAAAATCGCCGTGGTCGCAAATCTGCTGGATGAGGATGGTGACATCTAATGGTGTATTGAAGCCACTTGGGCTGTTGAATGCTCGCTTCAATAAGATATCGGCATCCCAAGTCTTCCGATGGATCGGGTCGGAGGTGGCTTGGAAGGGTGCCATGACACTGTGGTTTGAGGGCAAAAAGCGCAAGAGCCGGCGGACCTTCCGGATCGCTTGGACCTCATCTTCCACCACAAAATCGGTGACTCCCGTTTGACTGTGGACGGAGGGACCACCTAACGCTTCTGGGGTCACGTCTTCGCCCAAGACGCTTTTGATGACCTGTGGACCGGTGAGCCCAAAAAACGTGTCATTGGGCTGGATTACGAACGAACCCTGTCGCGGCAAGTAGGAGCCACCACCTGCATTAAAGCCAAACATGCACATGATGGACGGCACCCGACCAGAAATCTCCCGCAGTGCTCGGAAGGCCTCCGCATAGCCATCAAGCCCGCCAACACCGGCTGGGACATAGGCACCTGCGGAGTCATTGAGTCCGACCACTGGGATGCCAAGCTTTCCGGCGGTTTCGAACAGTTGGGCGAGTTTTGAGCCGTTGGTCGCATCCATGGAGCCGGCTCGAACGGTGAAGTCATGGCCATAGACCGCAATATCACGGCCATGAACCCGACACAGCGCCGTGACTAAGCCGGCGCCATCGAGATTTTCCCCCCAGTTTTGAAACAAGATTGTGGGCTCGTCATCGGCCAACTCTTGGATCCGCTCCCATACAGTCATGCGGTTTTTCTGATGCTGCCGCTCAATGGCTGCGATGGGCGCATTTCTGGGGCGTTGCGTCAGCTCCCAGCCGGCTGTGAGCGCCGCTTCATAGATCCCTGGCGTGCGTGCGATTTCACCGGGAATTTCAAAACGTTTAATGGATGGGGCGTGAAACGGATTCGTGAGTCGGGCCGTCGTTGGCGTGTCGGGCATGCCATGCATCCTTGTTTGGGGTCATTGAGATCAGTATTTGATGGTGGTGGATGCTGGGGGGACGCGCAACTAGCGCTTTGTCGAACATACCCGAGTATCCCTGTGTCAACCGCCAATGGCAGAATCCAGCGTGATCCAAACCGGACAGTGATCCGACGGCTTCTCAAGACCGCGGACGGTATAGTCGATGCCGCAGTCCACGATCCGTGCGTTCAATGGGGCTGTGACTAGGATATGGTCAATACGCAGCCCGCGTTTCGGGGAGTCTTCAAATCCGCGTGAGCGATAGTCGAACCAGCTGTAACGATCTGTGGTTTCTGGATTGCGACTGCGCCAGCTGTCGACAAGGCCCCAGTCGGTCAGGGCGGCGAACCACTCGCGCTCTTCTGGCAGGAAGGATGTTTTTCCGGTCCGCAACCAGCGTGCTTTCGCATCTGCAGTGATTCCGATGTCAGCATCCACTGGTGCAATGTTGAAATCTCCCATGATGGCGATCAGTTCGGTGGGGGCATGATAACGCTGAAGTGTTTCGAGTAAATTCCGATAAAAATCTGCTTTATATGGAAATTTTGTCTCGTGATCTCGGGCTTCACCTTGTGGGAAATAGCCATTGTAGACAGTCAGGGTCTCTCCAGTCGCGAGTGGATAGGTCCCGCGAATCATCCGCCGCTGGGCATCGTCTGGCTCCATGGGTAGGCCTCGCTGGACCGCCTCAGGTGCACTGCGTGATGCAAGGGCAACACCATAGTGCCCTTTCTGGCCGAAGGTCTCGAACTGGTAGGGTAAATGTGAGAGGGCCTCATAGGGAAAGGCATCGTCGGCACATTTGACTTCCTGAAGTCCGAGAATATCCGGTGCATGCAGCGCCTCAATCGCCTCCAGTTGATGGATACGGGCACGAATTCCGTTGATATTGAAGGACATCAGTTTCATGGTTGGTTCACTCTTGAGATGGCTTTGGCATACTACCATCCGACCGCGGATCAACACGACTGGGAGACGGCATGCAACTCATCCTAATGCGCCACGGCGAGGCAATTCCGTTTGCACCGACGGATGTAGAGCGTCAATTGACACCCCGTGGAGAGACTGAAGCGCGCGACGTTGGCAGGCAACTGCGTGAGGCGGGAGTGCAGATTATGAGAGGACACCACTCAGGCTATCGTCGGGCACGACACACCTGCCAGCTGGTGTGTGAGGCGGTCGGAGCGCACCCTGGGATGGAGTTGCCACAGTTGACGCCAGACAGTCGAGTTGAGGCGGCCTTGCAGGCGCTTGAGCTGGGCACTGGTGCGGGTGATCTCGTGGTTTTCCATCAGCCGCTCCTGACCAAGCTGGTGGGGTATTTGGTGTATGCCGATCCGACCTATGATGTCGAACCGCGGGCCATCACGGGGACCGCTTATGTGCTTCTGCTCAATGACTTCGCGCGTGGTGGGGCTCAGCTTTTGGAGACGTATCAACCGACGCCGGTTTGATCATCAGGCGGGGTAGAAACTGGAGAAAGTGCCTCCATGTTGAGACTGCAGAGCGTGTTGAGAATGGAGAGCGCATGTTCAAACCCCTGATCTTGAGCCTGATGTGGATCCTACAGACCGACGCCTTGGCTGATCTCCCTGGATCGCGTGATTTTCCCGAGATCACCCGGCCGCTGGGAAGCGAAATCGTGCGGTACAAGGAGGGGATTGGCAAAGCAATTCGATTCCCCTTAGACCGCGTTGAGCGCGTGAATAATCGGGTCACCATCGATACCGAGCTCGAGTTAGATGGGCACGTGGTTGACATTACCTACCAATTGTCACCTCGGATGAGTCACGCGGCGTACGTTGAGGTGCTGGCGGCTGAACTGGTGAACTCAGGGGCGGAGTTGCTGTTTCAATGTGAGAGTCGGGCCTGTGGGTCCAGCGGACTTTGGGCGAATTCGTTGTTTCAGGTGAACGAACTGTATGGCCCCAATCAAGCGCAACACTATCTCGCCGTGAGGCTCCCTGGGGACGTGGAGCGGTATTTGTCGGCGTACGGGATTGAGCGGGGTAACCGACGGCAATATGTCCATCTTCGGTTGGTTGAGCCGGGGGCAACCGGGCGCCAGATTGATGGGCAGGCGCTGTTGATGACCGACGGTCGATTTGTTTTGCCGGTCCGCTTCGCCGGAAACCGGGTGAGCCCTGAAAGCATCCCAGCATTGCGGGAAGTGGCGGCCTCATTAGTGACAATGCCTGGTGATGCGCTGGCAATTACGGCTTTCACCGCCTTAACGCCTGGGGGCTCATTGGCTGAGGCGTTAACCCAATCGCAGCTGCGCGCTGAGCACGTGCAGATGCTGATGCAGGAAGCGGGTTTGAGTATTTTCCATGCGCATGGGTTGGGTGCGTTAGTACCCCCACCCGATGGTGCCTCCCCCGAACGTGCGGAGCTGGTGCTGCTGCGTCCGTAACGCGTCAGACCTTTGTCGATCGTGGGATTGTCCCGCGATCGGCTCGGGTACACTGACTTTATGAGACTGTCTTCGATTCCCTTGCCGACGAGTGCGCATCCGATTGTGGATGAGATTTTGACCTATTGGTTTGGTGACTCCATTGAGACGATGGCGGTGCTGATGCGTCGTTGGTTTGGGGGAGATCCGACCGTTGATCGTCAGATTGGAGAGCGCTTTGGTGGGGGCATTGAACGTGCACTCGCCGGTGGCTTGAAAGATTGGGAATCTGATGCCGACAGTCGACTCGCGTTGATCCTGATTCTTGATCAGTTTCCCCGCCACGTGTTTCGTGGGCGCGCGCGAGCCTTTTCAGGAGATCCGAGAGCCCGGCGTCTGTGTCGACAGGCGCTCGATCAAGGCTTGTTTGCAGAGTGGCCGTGGCCTTGCCAGGTGTTTGCGTTGATGCCCCTTGAGCATTCGGAATCTCTCGTCGATCAGGACCAGATGGTTGCTGCACTTGAACACCTCCATCGGCAGGCGGCCCCGGAGGATGTTTCACACCTCGGTTCGTTCTTACGCGCCGCGAAAGA
>RFUY01000077.1 GCA_009922705.1 Gammaproteobacteria bacterium | reverse complement strand
GCCAGTTGATCGATGAGACCCAGCAGTCGATCCAATGCTTCCAGCAGCGGCGCGGTGTCCGTGAGTTGGGAGCCAATGTGGCAGTCAATCCCGATCGGGTTGAGCGCTGAGGCATCGCGCGCAATGCGATAGGCAGCCAGCGCCTCATGATGCGGAATCCCAAACTTGTTGCCCTTCAAGCCTGTCGAGATGTACGGGTGAGTCTTGGCATCCACATCTGGGTTAATTCTTAGGGAGACAGGGGCGACGACGCCAAGTGCGTCCGCGACTGCTTGCAACAAGTGAAGTTCTGCGATGGATTCAACATTGAAACAATGGATTCCAACCTCGAGTGCACGGCGCATTTCCTGGGGGGTCTTACCAACACCGGAAAACACCACCTTGCTCGGATCTCCACCAGCGATGAGCACCCGCTCGAGCTCCCCAACAGAGACAATATCAAAGCCTGCACCTGCCTCCGCAAGGAGCTTCAAAATGCTCAGATTGGAGTTCGCTTTCATGCCAAAGCACACAAGATGTGGAACACCATCGAGTGCGTCGGTGTAGGCATGTAGATGACGGAGCAGTGTGGCTTTTGAATAGATGTAAAGGGGGGTCCCATACTCGCGAGCCAAGTCTGACACGGACACATCTTCCGCGTACAAGGCATCACCCTGGTACTGAAAAAAGTCCATGCCTAGCGCCCCTCAGATGTCACATTGGGTTGATCGGGTAAATACAGCGGACCAGTCTGGCCACAGCCAATCAGCAGCGACGCCCCGAGCAGGGTTAAAAGCAATGTGAATTTTTTCATCCGCGAAGTATACCCAGATTCTTCTGCTAACAATCCGGAATTTATGGGGTCGTCTGGCTCGTCACGGAGTCTCAAGAGTTGCTGTGCGTGGCTTTGATGGGGTATTGGAGATTCCCCGGGGCTTCATTGCTACCATGCGTATACAACGTGTTGACGATTGCAGGCTCCGATTCCGGTGGCGGTGCAGGCATCCAAGCAGATTTGAAGGCAATTTCTGCGCGTGGGTGTTATGGACTCAGCGTGATTACGGCGCTGACTGCACAAAATACAGTCAGTGTGGATGCCATTTATCCGGTCGCAATCGACTTTATTAGGGCCCAGTGCGAGACTGTGGAACGGGATATTCGGATTGACGCGATCAAAGTCGGAATGCTCGGGACGGTTGAGGTCACTGAAGTAGTGTCTGCGTTTTTAGCGAAGCAGTCTTGCCCGATTGTTGTGGACCCTGTCATGGTCGCGAAAAGCGGCGACCGACTCCTGCACCGTGAGGCTGTCGTGGCCTTGCAACAACTCCTCTTGCCTCTGGCGACAGTGATTACCCCCAACCTCCCAGAGGCAGCAGATTTGCTCGGTGATAGAGAGGCGACAGATGATCAGTCAATGCTCGCGCAGGCGCATGCGTTGCGAGACCTCGGTGCGCAAGCGGTGTTGTTAAAGGGTGGGCATCTGCAGAGTGACCAGCTTTCAGATTTGCTGCTGACTGGGCGCGCCGATGCCGAGTGGTTTCGAGGCCCTCGCATTGCGACTCAGAATACCCATGGCACTGGGTGCACATTATCGGCGGCTTTGGCGGCAGAACTCACGAAATCCCATGAGTTAAGTCATGCTGTCCGGGCGGCTCGCGCCTATTTGACCGAGGCAATCCGTCATGCCGATGCGCTCTCTGTGGGCCATGGCCATGGTCCAGTCCATCACTTTTGGGAGCACTCATGATGAGTGAGGAGTGGCCCACGCCAGCCTTCGGAACGGCGGATTGGACACTGAACGCGACCGAGACGGTTGCGCACGGATTTTTTCGGTTGGACCGTCTGCACTTGTCCCATGCCGGTCATCAGGGTGTGTCTGTCGGACCGATGACGCGAGAACTGTTCGTCCGAGAGCCAGCGGCCGTGGTTGCGTTGCTCGATCCGCAGGCGCGTGCGTGCGTGTTTGTGGAGCAATTTCGGATTGGGGTGGCCGCATCCGATCGCGGTGAAAGCCCGTGGTTGATGGAATGGGTCGCTGGCATTTGTGACACCGACGAAACCCCCGAGCAGACGGCTATTCGTGAGGTCTATGAGGAAACTGGGTTGACGCCGATAGGCCCGTTACGGCCTGTCGCCACCTATTATCCAAGTCCAGGGGGATCAAACGAACTGATTCATTTGTATTTCACGACCGTGGATACGCGCCAAGGGCCACGTTTTCGGGGACAGGCTGATGAGCATGAGGACCTGAGGGTGCATGTGGTCTCTGTCGATGCCTGCTTTCAGGCCCTTGCGCAGGGGCGGATTAACAATGCCGCGACACTCATTGGACTGCAGTGGCTGCAGATGCATCGACACGAGTATGGGCTTTAATTCTTTCCGTCGTGAGACTGGACATCACTGCCCCGGCACCACCATTATTGGAGCTGCACACGATGCGCTGTGCAGATCGACATGACAAAAGGAGTGACCGTGCCCGGCCGACGCCGACATGTGCCTGACCTACGCCGCCATCATGCGGGTTGTGCGTTGAACTACAGCTTACTGCATCGGTTGGAGCGGCGATTCGGTGTCGACGGTCGTGTCAGCTTTCGGTTGCCCTTTGGCGGGCAAGAGTGTCGTGTGGAAATGCAGTGGCATGCCTTAGGGCCGTACACCGGTCTCGTGGACAGTCAGTGTCATCTATCGAGTGGACATTCAACGTGGATCCCACTGCCTGCCTTTACCGTGCGCTTGTACCACGATATGCGGTTGGCGGAAGTGACAGATGAAACCTCATCGGAGTTTATTCAGGGGGCTTACCCCTATCCCAATCCTGCCATGCTTCAGCCCAATGAGCGGGAGCAATTGGATCACTTTTTGACAGAGTGGCTGAGTTTTTGTTTGCATCAGGGCTTAGCACTGGATGCGTCTTTAGGAACGATCAACGATGAGCTATCAGGCACAGGATATTGAGGTTCTGTCGGGGCTTGACCCCGTCAAACGCAGGCCTGGTATGTACACCGACACCACGCGACCGAATCATCTGGCGCAAGAGGTCATTGACAACTCTGTGGATGAGGCACTTGCCGGGTATGCAACGGCCATTGAAGTGCGCTTAACCGCCGATGGAGCGATCAGTGTTTCTGACAACGGCCGTGGGATGCCGGTGGATCTTCATCCAGAGGAGGGTGTGCCCGGTGTCGAATTGATCCTGACGCGTCTCCATGCGGGTGGCAAATTCTCGAATAAGAATTATCAGTTTTCGGGTGGGCTGCATGGGGTTGGCGTGAGTGTCGTCAATGCACTCTCGACCGAAGTGATTGTTCAAGTAAAGCGTGATGGTCGACGGTATGAAATCCGCTTTGCAGACGGTGACAAAACCTCCGATCTTGCGGAGATTGGTACGGTTGCGAAAAAGGAGACGGGAACGCTGGTGTCGTTCCGCCCGGATCCTCGCTACTTTGATTCCCCAAATGTGTCGATGCCACGATTGCGTCATGTGTTGCGCGCGAAAGCGGTCCTGTGTTCTGGCTTACGGATCACCTTGGTCGATGAAAAATCTGGGGAGACCGAACAGTGGTGCTATGAGCATGGGCTCACCGATTACCTGCAAAGTAGTTTAGGTGATGCCTTTACGCTGCCAGATGTGCCATATGTGGGTGTATTTTCAGCCACACATGAGGCGGTGGAATGGGCGCTGGCTTGGGTGCCTGAAGGGGGCGAGTTGGTCGCGGAAAGCTACGTGAACTTGATCCCCACCGCGCAAGGCGGCACCCACGTGAACGGACTGCGCACCGGATTGACGGACGCACTACGCGAGTATTGTGAGTATCGCAATTTGATCCCGCGTGGCCTTAAGTTGGCGCCCGAGGATGTGTGGGATCGTTGCGCCTATGTGCTCAGTGTCAAACTGGAAGACCCTCAATTTTCGGGGCAAACTAAGGAGCGACTGAGTTCTCGCGAATGTGCCGTGTTTGTGAGTGGGGTAGTTCGTGACGCGTTTAGCCTGTATCTGAATAGTCACACGGATATTGGCGATCAACTGGCAGAGCTTGCCATTTCCGCGGCTCAGTCCCGCCTGAAGTCTAGAAAGCAGGTGGCTCGCAAGAAGGTGACCCAAGGCCCCGCACTGCCTGGGAAGCTGGCGGACTGCTCGGGTGGCGATGCAATGGCGGGTGAGCTGTTCTTGGTCGAGGGTGATTCGGCCGGTGGGAGTGCCAAACAGGCCCGCGATCGAGAATTTCAGGCTGTGATGCCGCTGCGTGGGAAGATCCTGAATACCTGGGAGGTGGAGTCGAGCGAGATCCTGGCGTCACAGGAGGTACATGATATTGCGGTAGCGCTTGGCGTTGATCCGGGGTCTTCAGATCTCACCGGCTTGCGTTATGGGAAGGTCTGTATCCTCGCCGATGCTGACAGTGATGGGTTGCACATTGCGACACTCTTGTGCGCGCTGTTTGTCCGCCATTTTCGGCCGTTGGTTGCGGGTGGTCACGTGTTTGTGGCGATGCCACCGTTGTATCGGATTGATGTCGGAAAGGACGTGTATTACGCCTTGGACGATGCTGAAAAACAGGGCGTGATGGATCGCCTGAGTGCAGAGAAACGGACGCAGGTCACGCGGTTTAAAGGCTTGGGTGAGATGAACCCAGGGCAGTTGCGGGTGACAACGATGGATCCGAATACGCGGCGCTTGGTGCAGTTGGTGTTAGAGGATGCTGACGAGACGGGACCTGAGTGTACGGATGAGATTATGGATAAGTTGCTGGGTAAAAAACGGGCCAGTGATCGTCGCCACTGGCTTGAAGTCAGTGGGCACCTCGCGGATGTCAGCTAGCACACCTGGCATGAGGCGATGAGCATCCATTCACAGCCTTTACCGACGGTCTTTGTCGATGGCGGTGGCACTAAAACAGCCCTTCGCTATGGCGACGAGACGCTTCGATTAGGACCAAGTGCACTGTCATTAGGGCTGACACCGCTGATGGCGTGTCGCCGCGAGGCGCGTGCGCATTGGGGGCTTCCAGATCGGGTGTTGTGGGTAATGTCTTTGGCTGGCTGTGAACACGCCGCTCATCGCGAGGCCTTGTTGAGCCACTGGGGTGAACCACTGCTCTTGATGTCAGATCGCGATGCGGCCTGGCTTGGTTGTTCGGCGGGCCATCCGATGGCTGTGCTGACCATTGGCACGGGAACCGCCTTGGCATGGATGTCCTCAACGCAGGTGTTTGGTAATGCTGGGGGGCTTGGGTTTGTGCTTGGCGATGAAGGAGGTGGGGCCTGGATTGGACGATCTGCGTTGCGGTCGCTTGCCAAAGCCCTCGATGGTGATACCCGAGTCAGTCTGTCCATTCAGACGTGGGCAGACGGATTGCAGGTCGCGCCAGACCTGTCTGCGGTGATGGGTTTGACAGAGGAGGCCACACCGGCGCGCTACGCGGCGCGTGCGCCCTGGGTGATTCAGGCTGCGCGAGCCGGTGAGCCGGTCGCTTGTCACATTATGGAACGTGCGGTTGCCGCACTGCATCAGTTGCTCCAGCGAGTTCCCGAGCCCCTACCGGTGGCACTTGTGGGTGGATTAAGTCCGTTCTTTGAGGATCACTTGCGTGCGCTTGGCCATCAGATTCAGCCGGCCATCGGAACTGTCTTTGATGGTCTTGTTCAGGCGCTCGATGGATTTCGTTGCCCAGGATTGAGTCTGTGGAGGGCTGGTGATGTTTGACCTAGAGGCGTCTATTTTTCAGGACGGCCACTGGCAGGGAGTGCGACTCTCCGGGTCCACCCATCTCGAGACCCTGACCCCGACGCCGGTCACGTCCACGCGGCGGTTATTGCCGGGGTGTCTTGATTGCCATGTACATGGCGGCGGTGGCGCCGACATCATGTCGGGGGAGCTTGCTCTACGTAAGGTCTTGAGAGCGCATGCCCGGCTCGGTGTGTCGGGGCTGGTGGCGACGACGGTGACCGGGTCAGATGAGGCGATTGATGGGGTGATCGCGGCAGTCCAGGCGGTGATGGCTGCCCCCGAGTCTGACGCAGCGCGGCTCTTGGGGGTGCATTTGGAGGGACCCTATCTTGCACCCGATCGATTGGGTGCACAGCCACCCGAGACTCGAAATGTTGATCCTGCGAAGGTTGAGGCCTGGTTTGCGTCCGGCGTGGTCCGGATTGTGACCTATGCACCAGAAGCGGATCCACACAATCAACTGCCACCGCTTGCAGCCCGTTATGGTGTGCGCTTGCAGTTGGGACACACGAATTGTGCGTATGCGCAGGCGGCCCTTCGACTGAGCGAGGGTCATGGTGTCACGCATCTCTACAACGCAATGAGTGGAGTCAGTCATCGTGGCGGTGGTCTTGCGCTCGCGAGCCTTTGTCATAGCGAGTATGCCGAAATCATTTGTGATGGCGTGCATGTCGAGCCGTCTGCAGTGCATCTCGCGCGCAAAGCAATTCCAAAGCTCTATGTGGTCAGTGATGCGACAGCCGCGGCCGGAATGCCAGATGGAACCTACCAATTGGGATCACACACGGTCATTAAGCATGGTGACAGTGTGCGTCTTTCGGATGGCACCTTGGCTGGCAGTGCGGCGACCGCGGGCCGGATGGTGACACTGGTCCGCGAATGGGGGTTCGGTTGGCAAGAGATTATCGATCGATTCAGTAACTATCCCGCGCATTGGTTGGGTCTGGAGGCTCAGTTCGGGTGTATTCGACTGGGCGCTCGTGCTGACTTTTTAGAGCTGGATGGCGAAAGACCCGTGGCGACCTGGGTCGCCGGTCGGCGGATCCCGCATCTGTCTGAGGATCCAGGCACCTCAACGAATTAATCTAAATCTAAATGCAAATCTGTTGCATTTAGATTTAGATTGTGTAGACTCCTCATCAATCGACAACACGGAGTCACGATGATGCGTCTACAAGGAGTTTCCCTCGGTTTGGCAGCGCTGCTGTCACAGACTGTGCTTGCGGCGGAGGTCAATGTTTATTCCGCGCGTCAGGAGTCTTTGATTCAACCGCTGCTCGAAGAATTCACTGCACAAACGGGTATTGCCGTGAATTTGATCGCGGGGAATGGCAACGAACTGTTGAAGCGGATCCAGACGGAAGGGATTGCGTCTCCTGCTGACTTGTTTATCACCGTTGATGCGGGGAACCTGCATGCAGCCAAAGAGGCCGGCGTCGCTCAGTCGATCCAGAGCGCTGTACTAAACCAGCGGATTCCCGCGCAAT
>RFUY01000076.1 GCA_009922705.1 Gammaproteobacteria bacterium | reverse complement strand
TATCACCCAGGCGCGGAAAAGTTCTATCGTGCCCAAGGACTCTGGAAAGAGTAATCAAAAAGGCCCGCGAAAGCGGGCCTTCTGCACTGGACTGATGATTCTGTGACACACGCTGAGACAACGCCTCGCTTTGGTTGGTCGATCGAGCACCTGTTGGCGCTCTTGATTACCGCAATTGCGGTTGCGTGGACCGCAGATTTGCCGCGAGTGTTGCTGTCAAAACCGCTCTTAGTGCAAGAATTCTCATTGGTTGTGCTTGGCTTGTGCCTGGCATTGACCTTTGTCACGCGCACCGTGCGTGGGACAAAAAAAGTGTCGCCAGACATTGGCTCGTTGGTGATTGGCGCGATCGCAATTGCGACGGCCGTCTATGCCGCAACGCGCTATCGGGTCATGTCTGAAGAACTCTACTATCATCCGCTTGAGTCCGGTATCGTTGCGGTCATCTTGTTCCCGCTGGTGATCGAGAGTTTGCGTCGGTTGGTGGGTTGGCCACTGGTGGTGATCGTCTTGCTGTTCGCTGGCTACGGATTGGTGGGTGACTTGGTCCCAGCGCCACTCACGGCAAGACCTTGGGCACCGCAAGATTTGGTCACGCATCTGGTCTGGGATATGACCGCGATGGTCGGCTTACCCCTGAGTATTGGGACCACTGTAGTGATTCCCTTCATTGTCTTTGGCGTGGTGCTCAATCGTGCCGGCGGTGGGGAATTTTTCTCAGATTTAGCCATTGCCACCATGGGTGGTCTGCGCGGTGGTGCGGCCAAGATTGCGATCGTTGCATCGGCCTTATTCGGCACGATTTCTGGCAGTGCGGTCTCAAATGTCGCCTCCACAGGCGTGATTTCCATTCCCTTGATGAAACGCTCTGGGTTCCCGGCTCGATTGGCGGCCGCCACCGAATGTGTTGCCTCAACGGGTGGGCAATTTATGCCACCGGTGATGGGTGCGGCGGCATTTTTGATGGCAGAAATTTCGCAAACGCCCTATCAGGCGATCGCGCTCGCAGCAGTACTGCCCGCATTGTTCTTTTTTGTGGCGGTATTTTTGCAGTCTGATTCCGATGCGGTTCGTCTCAAGATTGCTGCGATTCCGCAAGAGCAGCGCAAGCGGACCGGATGCTGAGGGTTGGCACTTCCTATTGCCTTTTGTGGTCTTGATTGGGTTGTTGTTTTGGATGAACCGATCGCCTCAGGCGTCGGCGTTAGCCGCGACAGCGACGATTATTTTGATGGGATTCTTGCGCGGGTATGGTGAGGTTCGGCTCACCCTGAGTGGGTGCCTAGAGTCTCTGGTTGATGCGGGTCGGCAGTCGGTTGAAATTGTCGTGATCGTTGCTGCAGCAGGCTTTGTGATCGGCGTGCTCAATGCCACCGGTCTGGTGTTCAATCTCGCTATGGTCGTGGTCGATGTCGCGGCCGGGAATTTGTTTGTACTGCTACTCATGACGGCAGTGGTGAGCATCGTGCTCGGCATGGGAATGCCGACGGTCGCGGTCTATGTCCTGCTTGCCGCATTAATTGTGCCTGCGCTGATCACGGCGGGCGTGGATAAGATGGCCGCGCATTTCTTCGTGTTGTATTTCGGGATGATGTCCATGATCACGCCACCGATCGCCATCGCGGCCTACGCGGCGGCCTCGCTTGCCAAAGAGTCTCCCTTGGGTGTGTCTGTGCAAGCCATGCGCTATGCCTGGTTGGCGTACTTGATTCCCTTTGTGTTTGTCTTTCGGCCGGAGTTCCTGATCGGCCACCCCTTATCGACCGTGCCTGGCGAAGTCGAGGTGATCACTGCCACGATCCTGGTGTTGGCCTTGATGAGTGCGGTGTTGTCTGGGTTCTCCAATCGCGCATTACGCCCACTTGAACGCGTGGTTTTTGCAGGGATGGCGGCGCTCGTCATGGCAGCCTGCTTAAGCAGTCAATGGCAATGGCCTGTGTATGCCGCGGGGATTGCGGTCGCGCTCTGGTGTTGGCGTCCACGCATGCGTCAGTCCCCGATGACCGGAGCTTGAGATGAACGCGGCAGAAGCGCTTCTCAGACGATTGGCCCAGCATGGCGTGAGTCACTTGTTGGCAAATGCGGGGACTGACTTCGCACCCATCATTGAAGTCTATGAACAGTGTCGTGGTGATTGGACTGGATTGCCCATTCCCGTTGTGGTGTCTCATGAGTCGGTGGCGATGGGGATGGCGCATGGGTTTTATCTGGCCACTGGTCGCCCATTGGCGGTGATGGTCCATGTCAATGTTGGGCTCGCAAATACAGTCATGGGCTTTTTGAATGCACAAAGCGATCACATTCCGATCATCGGGCTCGCGGGTCGAACACCGGTGACTGAATATGGTCGCCCTGGTGCCCGGATGACGCCGATTCAGTTTAGCCAGGAAATGTTTGATCAAAATGGCCTGGTCCGTGAGGCCGTGCGCTGGGACTACGAACTCCGCTACGGTGAGCAGGTTGTTGACGCGGTGGACCGGGCGGTGATGCAAGCGTTGGAGCCACCGCATGCACCGGTGCTACTGACCCTGCCTCGGGAAGCCCTGGCTGAGACCATTGACGGCGGAACCTCTCTTGAGCGTGCACTGCCGCGTCATGCAGGGCGCCCGAGTCTTGATGATGAGACAATCGCGGAATTGATCAAGCGTCTGCAGCAGGCAGAGAGGCCCTTAGTGATCGTACAGGGCGGTGACGTTGAGGGACGACTCGGCCGCGCATTGTCGGCGTTTGCAGAGCGGATGGGGTGCCCGGTGGTGGAGCCCTTTGCGATCCGAAACGTGTTACCGGCCTGGCATCCGTGGCATCTGGGATATGCGTTATCCCCAGAGTTTGAAGCGGCTGATCTGATTTTTGTGGTGAATGCCCCAGTCCCCTGGATTCCGCGGTTCCGGCAGCCATCAGAGACTGCATTTGTTGTGCACCTTGGGCTTGATCCGACGCGGCATCACCTGCCGATGCGGAGTCATCGGGCTGACTGGTTCTTGACGGCCGATCCAGCCGTTGTCTTTCGGCAGTTACTTCAGTTCAATCCGAGCATGCCAAAGCGCGAGCCACCGCGGCAGCCGCCTCAAAGGGTGACGATCGAGTCGGTGAGTGACGGTGCGCCAGTGCATCCAGTCCGGGTGGGTGCGTTGCTACGGCAGGCATTGCCCGACGATGCCTTAGTGATCTCGGAATTAGGCCCCCCAATCGCTTCGGGTGCGCCCCCGGCGACTAACACTTGGATGACGCCGCCATTCTCAGGAGGACTGGGCTTTGGTGTGCCGGCAGCGCTTGGCGCGAAATTAGCCGATCCGACTCGAACGGTGGTGGCAGCTGTCGGTGATGGATCCTACATCTTCGCCAACCCGGTGGCTTGTCATCAGCTTGCTGAGGCACTGTCCTTGGGTATTTTGGTGGTCGTGCTCGACAACGGTTGCTGGAATGCGACGCGACGGGCGGTGTTGAACATGTATCCTGATGGCGCTGCGTCACGCCAAGACAAACCCGTCTTGACCGATCTTGAGCCCTCGCCTGATTTTGCGCTCATTGCGCAGGCCTCTCGGGCCCGTAGTTACACGGCTGTTGATGAGCGGGCTTTTGAGGAGGCCCTGGCCTCAGCACTGACATACAGTGCAGAGACCGGACAGCAGGCATTGATTCGTGTCTTGGTGCAAAAGACCGAGGGCTTTTGACCGTTTAGTCGACAAGACGATTGCCAGCCGCATCCAAAATCGCGGTGCCCTTTGTGGTTGTCCAAGGACCGTTTGGCCAGCGCTCCATCAGCGCTAACACGCGTTGCATCGGCCGGCACAGTCTTACCCCGTTTGGCGAGCAGACAAAGGGACGCTCGACCAAAATTGGGTCACGAACCATGGCATCAAGAAGCTCGTCATCGGTGACCGCAGGGTCAGTGAGCCCAAGTGACTCCGCCGGTGAACTCATCACACGCAATGCCTCTCTCGGTGTCACATCGGCCGCGGCAAACAGACCCAATAGCTGCGCGCGTGTCCAGCCAGTCTCGAGGTACGGAATGACGGTATGCGGCAGGGTGGACTCGGCAACAAACCGGACAACATCGCGTGACGTGGTGCAGTTTGGGTTGTGATAAATCGCAATGGGCATCACAGGCTCCTCAGATCAGGGGAATGGCCCGAGAGTTTAGCAAGGTCGAATATGGGTAGCGATCGAGCTTTGCGCTCGCGGAAAGCTGAAATCCAGACAGGTCTCCCAAGAGTCGAGCCGTTAGGATAATGGCCAGTTAACAGTGAGGTGAGGTGATGACGCGGATACTCTCGAATGAAGACATTGAGCAATTTCTCTCGATCGAGTCATGTATCGAGGACTTGGAACAGAGCTATCGAGATTTGCATGAAGGCTCTGCGGTCACGCGGCAACGCTCCGACACCTTGGTGCCAACCAGTGGCGATCGGATTTACGGCTTAAAGACGATGGATGGGATTGCGCCTCGGATGGGGATGTCTGCGGTGCGGATCAATTCAGACATTGTCAGTTGGCCCTTGATCGCAGGGACGCGTCGGCGGGTCAAGATTCCGGCGGCGCCCAATGAACGCTACACCGGACTGGTGTTGGTATTTTCAACCGAGACTGGTGAGCCCTTAGCGATCATGCCTGACGGTGTGATTCAGCGGATGCGAGTCGGTGCAACCAGTGCCTTGGGCGCGAAGTACATGGCACGGGAGTCTGCAAAGACTGTGGCCGTTCTTGGGTCTGGATGGCAAGCGGGTGCCCAGGTCATGGCAATCTGCGCCGTACGGGAGATCACCGAGGTCCGCTGTTATAGCCCAAATGCGGAGCGTCGTGCCGCCTTTGTGGCCGAGATGCAGGGGCGCGTTCAGGCCACGCTCGTGGATTGCAGTTCACCGGAACAGGCGGTCCGTGATGCAGAGATTGTGCTGTGTGCGACCAACGCCATCGAACCCGTGTTTCTGCCGCAATGGACGCAGCCCGGCCAGCATCTCGGGTCAATTAAAATGTCCGAGTTGGCGCCTGCGGTCCTGAAGGAGGCACACCAGGTTGCCGTCCATCTGGGACACAGTAAACCGCTGCTGGTCAAAGCGCAGGGGTTGGAGGTGCCTGATCACAGTGCTGGCCTCGGTTGGCAGATGGCTGATGCCTATGACTTCAAAGCCTGTCCGACCTTGCCTCAACTAGTCATGGGCGAGGTCCAGGGCCGATCCTCGGACACCGACGTGACCTGCTTTGTCAATGATCTTGGACTCGGTTTGCAATTTGCGGTCGTTGCTGCTCGTTGTGTGACCATTGCAAACGCAGAAAATATTGGCCATCAGTTGCCCACCGATTGGTTTACTGAGGATGTGCATCCCTGATGTCACGCGTGGTCGGCAGCGCGAGCGCGGTGCGCTCACCCAGCCAATCGGGTCTTGTCCGAGTCATTGTATGCCGCTGATCTCGACCTTGCGTGCCTATGTGCCGGGGATCGGTCTATCGCTCCTGCTCGCGCTCAGTGCTGTCTGGAGTGCCCCTTGGTTGGGTGGCTCAGCCATTGTTGTTGCGTTGCTCATCGGGTGTTGTATTCATCCATTGAGTCATCGCGGTCCCGTGCTCTCGATCGGCATTGACTTCAGTGCCTCCATGGTGTTGCGGATTGCGGTGGCGCTCTTGGGGTTTCGGATAACTGTCTCTGATCTTGGGGCGTTGGGATGGCCTGTGACGGCCACCGTGGTCTGTCTTGTCGCTCTGTTAATTGGTCTCGGGCTTGTCTTGGCTCGGATAATGGGCCAACAGTGGCAATTGGGTGTGCTGACGGGTGGCGCCGTGGCAATCTGCGGTGCCTCTGCGGCCATCGCATTGGCGAGCGTGCTCTCTGGGACGACGCAGCGTGAGCGTGCAACGCTTCTGACGATCATTGGGGTGACCGGATTGTCGACTGTTGCGATGTTGCTCTACCCCTGGCTGTTTGCCCAGCTTGGATGGACCCAGGCACAGGTGGGTTTTGCATTGGGCGCCTCGATTCATGATGTGGCGCAGGTGGTTGGTGCCGGGTACGCGGTCTCCCCAGAGACGGGTGATCTTGCTGTGTTGACGAAAATGCAACGGGTGGTCTTACTGCCCGTGGCGCTCGCAGTGATCCTGATGAGTGTTCGTCGTGCCATGCAGGGGGTTCGCCTTGGATTGCCGTGGTTTGTGACCGCCTTTGCCCTCGGTGTCGTGATCAACTCAGTATTCCCGATCCCTGTCGCGGTGACACAGCTGCTGTCGCAGCTTTCACAGGTGTGTTTGGTGGTTGCAATCGCCGCGTTAGGCTTAAAAACATCCTTACCGACCTTGTGTCGCTCAGGCGGCGTGGTGATGGGTCTAATACTGCTCGAGACGTTGGTGTTGTTGGTCGTCGTGATCGGACTGACGCCGTTGCTCCTGTGATTCAAGAATTCCGATATACTCCGCGCCCTCGTGCACTGCGGTGGAGGGCAATATGAGCGATCTAGCACTGTCTCAGTATGTCTTGATTGGCTGCGTGTTTGTCTGGAGCGGATTCGTTCGCAGTGGATTGGGGTTTGGTGGCGCGGTGCTTGCGCTGCCATTTTTACTCTTGATCGTGAATGACCCCTTAATTTTTCTTCCACTGATCGCTGTGCATTTGTTGTTTTTTTCAAGTCTGATTATGTGGAAAAGCCATCGCGCGCAACGTGCGGCAGACAAGACGGTTTCGGCGAGTATCCATTGGGCCTATCTGAAGCGAGCAATGACAATCATGATCATCCCGAAGCTCGCCGGTGTCATCGGACTGCTGACACTGCCGGCGCAGTGGATGAGCGCGATCATCTTCGCGATTGTGTTTGGCTATGCGTTGGGCTATCTGATTAACCGGCCGATCCGAGCCCAGAGTAAAGTCCTCGACACGGCGCTACTCTCGGCGGGTGCGTATATTTCGGGGACGTCCTTGACCGGGGCACCGCTCATCATCCCGGTGTTTGCAAATCATGTCGCGAAGCATCAGTTGCGTGACACGCTCTTTGTGCTGTGGTGGATTCTGACTGCGATTAAGCTGGTTTCCTTCGTGATTGTTGGCGTGGATTTGCAACTTGCTCATCACCTGTGGCTGCTGCCCTGTGCGGCCGTCGGCCATGTGCTCGGGCAACGGTTTCATGCGCGCATTGTGGCTGCCGAAAGTCCATTATTTTACCGCGTCCTTGGTGCGGGGTTGATTGTTGTCAGTGCGGCCGGACTCTGGCAAGTCTTGTGGGCGCCATCCTAAGTCGCCCGATCGCTTGGTCTTTCGCATGACTTTGGGTACCCTCCAAGATTCTAAGAATAATGAAACAAG
>RFUY01000075.1 GCA_009922705.1 Gammaproteobacteria bacterium | reverse complement strand
ACACGGCTTCGGAGAGGAATAACAGTTCTTCGAGCAGATCGACTTGATCACCATTGACCACCACGCGAAGTTCGCGGTAGGTGGTCATTGCACGCCCAGTTTTTTCTCGAGGTAATGAATACTCATGGGCCCGTCAATAAAGGCCTCATCGGTCACAATCCGCGTTTGCAGCGGAATATTGGTTTCAATGCCATCGATTAATGTTTCTGACAGTGCGATCTCCATCCGCTTTAACGCATCTTCGCGAGTATCGGCATGGGTGATCAGTTTTGCGATCAATGAATCGTAATGCGGTGGCACGGTGTACCCAGAATACAAATGCGAGTCCACCCGCACACCGGGACCACCGGGCGCATGATACCGGGTCACGGTGCCTGGACTCGGCAAAAAGGTGGTTGGGTTCTCGGCATTGATCCGACATTCGATGGCATGGCCGGTCAATTGAATCTCAGCTTGTTGGACCGACAGAGGAAGTCCGGCCGCGACTCGAATCTGTCAGTGACCAGTTCTGTCACCGGGTGCTCGACCTGGACACGCGTGTTCATTTCGATGAAATAAAAGCGATTGTCCTCATACAAGAACTCAAAGGTGCCAGCGCCCACATAGCCGAGATTTTTGCAGGCCGTGACACAGGCCTCGAGAACCGCTGCCCGCGCGCTGGCGTCAATATTGGGGGCTGGCGCTTCTTCCAGCACTTTTTGATGGCGTCGCTGCATGGAGCAATCGCGGTCAAAGAGATGAACAGCATTGCCATGCGTGTCTGCGAGGACTTGCACTTCCACGTGACGAGGCCGCTCTAGGAATTTTTCCAAGTAGACGGTGTCATCGCCAAAGGCCGCTTTGGCTTCACCTTTGGTCACCTGAATCGCATTTAACAGCGCGGCTTCGGTATGGACCACGCGCATGCCACGGCCACCACCGCCTGCTGCCGCCTTCACGATGACGGGGAATCCGATGCGTCGCGCGATTGCAAGCGTCGCCTCGCCGTCCTCACCGAGAGGCCCATCTGAGCCTGGCACGGTGGGCACCCCTGCTTTTTTCATGGCTTCGATGGCGGCGACTTTGTTCCCCATCAAGCGAATCACGGCGGCGGATGGTCCCACAAACGTGAAGCCTGACTGCTCGACACGCTCTGCGAAATCCGCATTTTCGGCTAAAAATCCATAGCCTGGATGAATGGCTTGGGCGTCGGTGATTTCCGCGGCTGAGATTAGCGCGGGAATATTTAAATAGCTTTGATTCGATGGGTTAGGCCCGATACAGACCGTTTCATCGGCCAAACGCACATGCTTCAGATCGCGATCGCAGACTGAATGCACGGCAACCGTTTTGATGCCTAATTGACGGCAGGCCCGCAAAATGCGCAAGGCGATTTCGCCGCGGTTTGCGATGACGAGTTTTTCGAACATGGCTTACCCGATGATCATCAAAGGTTGATCAAATTCGATCGGATCGCCGTCCTCGACAAGGATGGCGAGCACTTTGCCGCTGACCTCTGCCTGAATCTGATTCATCATTTTCATGGCCTCAACGATGCACAAGGTGTCGCCCGCCTGAACCACTGACCCTTCTTCCACGAACCGCGCGGCGTCTGGGGCTGGCGAACGATAGAAGGTGCCAACCATGGGTGATTTGACGTGGTGACCCGCGGGCAGCGCGGGCGCTGATGGCGCACTCGGCGCTGCTTGCTGTGGGGTTTCCGGCGCCATTGGGATGACTTGGGTTATTGGCTGTATGGCCTGTGGTGATGCGGTCCACTGATGGGGTGTACCACGGGTAATACGGACGCTTTCTTCACCTTCGGAGATCTCGATTTCGGCGACGTCCGTGTCGTGCAGTAACTCAATCAGTTTCTTGATCTTGCGGATATCCATTGGCTTACCCTTGGTTCAAATTGGCAAGTAGCGTAATCATGGCGAACTCATATCCGAACGCGCCGCATCCCGCGATGACGGCCAGCGCTTGATCTGAGAAATACGAGTGCGCACGGAACGGCTCCCGGCTGTGGATGTTACTCAAATGCACTTCAACAAAGGGGCAATCAACCGCACTTAACGCGTCTCTTAACGCAATACTGGTGTGCGTCCAGGCGCCAGGGTTAATGATGATACCGCTCGGGGGCGTCTCGATGATGCTGTGAATATGATCAATCATCACCCCCTCATGATTTGTTTGCAGCCAGTCCACCGCCACCCGTGATGCGTTGGCTTGTGCACGGACGCGCTGCTCGATGTCCTCGAGAGTCATGGTGCCGTAGATGTGGGGCTCGCGGTGGCCCAGAAGGTTCAAATTTGGGCCGTTCAGGACCAGGATGGACGCCATGAAAGTCTCCCTAAAAGAAGCAAAACTGTCGCTATCATGCAGAAATTATCGTGAAAAAGACAGTTCTACCTGCATTGGTGGGTAACAAAATCCCACGTCTGCACAGCCTTGATACTCAATCAATACAGGCCCCGCAGTCTCTGAGAGTTTGAAGGTGGCTTGGCCACGATGGACGGGGGTTAGGCCGAATAACGGGTCATCGAGCAGGGTGCCTTCCGGACGCTCGACGGCAACGGTGGCGTGATTGATGCTGAAGTGTGTTTTGGCATCGTATAAATAGACCTGATCGGCGATCTGCACCTCAATCACATCCGCGGCCGGTCGCTGCCAGGAAAAGGCGAGCTCGGGCGGTGGGATCGGTGAGGCGTGAGGCGTCGAGATCAGCCCAGACAGGCCCGCCGCCTGCGCCCCCAGGCTGGCTGCCACTGTCACCCAAAAGCCAATGATTTGTCGTTTGGTCATGCCCGCACCCCAAAATTTCCGATAGCATAACGGAATTCAAGCCAACCACCATCTGGGGAATCATGTCCATTCGCGAACGCCTGCAGTTGCCACAGTTCTCATTCTCAGGGCGATCCCGTTGGGTCATCCTTGGTGCCGGCACAATCACCCTCTATTTGGTGGGTGCCTTGCTTCTTGGCTTGCACTGGAGCCAACCCCCAAATCGTGTGACGGTCACTGAGGTGCTCAGTCGTGCATCCAGTGACGGTCAGGTTCCTCGCACCGGGACGGCCGTGGTGGGCAGTCTGATTCATGTGACGGAGACGCTGCTGGAGAAACCTGGTGGCTACCTCAGTAATGACCTCACGCCACCTGGGGTGTGGCTGGATAACATGCCGAACTGGGAGTTCGGGGCCCTGGTGCAAGCGCGTGACCTCGCGCGTGCATTGCGGAAGGACTTTTCGCGCTCGCAGTCACAGTCCACCGAGGACGTCGACCTGGTGGTGGCTGAGCCCGCCCTCAATTACGACAGTAGCAAATGGTTCCCATCTGCTGAGTCAAGTTATCGCAAGAGCATGCGCGCGCTGTTGGGTTATCAACAGCGCCTATCGCTGTCTGACAATCCAGCGCAGTTTTATGCGCGTGCGGACAACCTCAGAAATTATCTGATTGATGTCGAAACCCGCCTGGGCTCATTGAGTCAGCGCTTATCGGCAAGTGTCGGCCAAGTGCGATTCGACACCGATCTCGCCGGCGACCCAGCGGCAAGTCAGTCCACTGCACAGGCTGCGGAGCGGCGCATCAAGACACCGTGGATGGAAATTGATGATGTGTTTTATGAGGCCCGTGGAAGCGCGTGGGCCTTGTTGCAGTTTTTGGAAGCCATTGAGCATGATTTTGCCGGAGTCTTGGAGAATAAGAACGCACGGGTCTCGCTCAGACAGGTGATCCGGGAACTGGAAGCGACGCAGCAGACGTTATGGTCACCGATGATCTTAAATGGCTCTGGGTTTGGCGTGTTTGCGAACCACTCTCTCGTGATGGCGAGCTATATTTCCAGAGCGCACGCAGCCCTTTCGGATCTGCGCTCACTGCTCGCACAGGGATAGTGGCTTCAGCGTTTTGAGGACCGCACGCCTCTTCTCAGGACTGCGTGCGGCGCCTCGAGGGGTCTGCTTATTTTGCGGCTTCTACTGAGGCGATGACTGCATCGCGTGCGGCGTCGGCTCCTCGCCACCCATCGACCTTCACCCACTTACCAGGTTCGAGATCTTTGTAATTTTCGAAGAAGTGGGCGATTTGGTCCAACAGTAACTGTCCCAGATCGGCCGGTTCTTTTACATCGCGATAGAGGGCTGACAGTTTGTCATGTGGGACTGCAACGACCTTCGAGTCGCGTCCAGCCTCATCGCTCATGTCTAAAATCCCAATTGGACGCGCCCGAATCACGGAGCCTGGCATAACGGGATAGGGCGTGACCACCAACACATCCAGTGGGTCCCCATCGTCAGCAAGAGTATTGGGCACATACCCATAGTTCGCCGGATAGAACATCGGCGTTGCCATGAAGCGGTCGACAAACACGGCATCGTAGTCTTTTTCGATCTCATACTTGATTGGTGTGGAGTTGGCAGGGATTTCGATCACCACATAGATGTCGTTGGGAATGTCTTTACCGGCTGGGATATCGCGAAAACTCATGGGTTCCTCTGTCTTGATGACTCATTAAATCGAAAACGCCGAGAGTCGTTTCGGCGCAAAGGTGTATTCCACACGAACATAGCTCGGAAGGCCATTGTGAAATGGTGGAACCGCTTCACCCTGAATCAGCGGCTGAAAATAGCGTCGTGCCACGTCGGTGATGCCATAGCCATCCGCGCGAATGAAGTCATCGGGCATGGTGCGCTCGACATTTGCAACCTCAGAAAGCGGCACTGAGGCCAGCTCCCATTGATAGGGGGTATCACTGGTGCGTTTGATGATCGGCATCACGGCTGTTTCGCCGCCTTCCGCCAAACGCGCGGCATAGGCCCCCAGCGCATAGGCTTGGTCCACATCTGTTTGTGACGCAATGTGGCGGGCAGCACGCTGCAGATAATCTGCGATGGCATAGTGGTATTTCAGGCCCAGCCGATCCTTGATGAGCTGTGCGAGTGTACTCGCGACACCGCCAAGCTGCGCATGTCCAAAGGCATCACGCAGCCCTGTTTCAGCCAAAAATTGACCGTCTGCCGTCTTGATCCCTTCACTGGCAACAATGGCACAAAAGCCATCCCGTGCGACGATGGCGTCAACGGCTTTGAGGAAATCCTCAGGATCGAACACCCGCTCTGGGAACAGAATCAGTTGGGGCGCGACATGACCATCGGCCTGCGCCAGTCCGGCGGCGCCAGCTATCCAGCCTGCATGTCGCCCCATCACTTCTAAAATGAAGACTTTGGTGGAGGACTCGGCCATGGATTCCACATCGAGTGCCGCTTCGCGGATCGATGTTGCGACGTATTTTGCGACGGACCCAAAGCCTGGGCAGGCATCAGTGAAGGGAAGATCGTTATCAATCGTTTTCGGGATACCGATGCACTGCACTGGAAATCCCTGTTCTCGCGTAAAGCGGCTGACCTTATCGGCGGTATCTTGACTATCGCCGCCTCCGTTGTAGAAAAAGTAGCCGATGTCATGGGCCTTAAACACCTCGAGGAGTCGCGCGTACTGTTCGGGGCGTTCGCTGGGACTCTTTAACTTGTACCGACAGGACCCAAATGCACCACCCGGGGTGTGTACGAGCCCGGTACGACTTTCCTGAGACAGGGCGGAGACATCGATGAGTTCCTCGCGGAGCGCACCCAGAATTCCGTTTTTCCCCGCGTAAATCTGTCCAAAGGTGTTGGGATATGACTCAATGGTGTCGAACAGTCCGGCGGCTGATGCATTAATCACGGCTGTGACGCCGCCAGACTGCGCATAGAATACGTTGCGACCGGCCATCCGATCTCCTTACTGGGTTGGGTGCCCTGAATTGTGCAGAAGCGAGAGAAGAGATACCAGTGCATTGTCATATTCTTGGGGTGTGCGGCACCTTTATGGGTGGATTAGCCGCGTGGTGCGTGGCTGAAGGCTGGACCGTGACAGGGTCCGATCAAGCGGTGTATCCACCGATGTCCGATCAATTGCGTGCGCTCGGGATTCGTCTATTCGATGGCGAAGATTTGGCGCAGCTGGAGCCGCGCCCTGATCTTGTGGTGATTGGCAATGCGCTGTCGCGCGGCCACCCAGTGGTTGAAGCGGTCTTGGAACAGCGTTTGTCTTACACCTCTGGACCGGCGCTGTGGGGGCAGTTGACCCGAGACCGTACTGTGCTTGCGGTGTCAGGGACACACGGGAAGACGACAACCTCGAGTCTGCTGGCGCATATTTTGACGGAGGCAGGGCAGGATCCTGGCTTCTTGATCGGTGGTGTGCCGCTGAACTTTGGCGTGAGTGCGCGTCCAGGGACCGGTCCTGTGGTCATTGAAGCGGATGAATACGACACCGCCTTTTTTGATAAACGCTCCAAGTTTCTGCATTACCACCCGGATGTGTTTGGACTGAACAATTTAGAGTTTGACCATGCCGATATTTTTCCCGACTTGGCCGCGATTGAACGGCAGTTTCAACACGGATTGCGGGTCGTTCCACGTTCTGGTCAGGTGGTGGCACGTCTTGATGAACCGGCCATTGATCGGGTGCTGGCGGGTGGATGCTGGTCGACCCTAACCCGCGTCGGCCCCGGCACGGCCAGTCATTTTGTGGCGGAGGGAACGACTGTCCGTGATGTCGGCTCTGGCCGCGCGGTGACCTGGGCCCTCCGTGGTCAGCACAATGCGGCCAATGCGGAACTCGCTGTGGCCATGGCTGAGGCGGTCGGGGTCACACGGGAGATCGCCTTTGAGGCCTTGTCGTCGTTTTTAGGCGTCGCTCGACGACTCAATGCACTAGGCACGGTTGGGGATCTCACGCTTTGGGATGATTTTGCGCACCATCCGACCGCGATTGCGTTGACCCTTTCTGCGGTTCGTGAAACGGCAGGGGCGCAGCCTGTGACTGCGGTGATCGAATTACGATCCAATACCATGAAGGCGGGGGTGCATGCCGCGGCCTTGCCTGCGGCCGTCGCGGCCGCGGATGTTGTGCACTGGGTGGTCCCCGCGACCTCACCGGGGCTTGACGATGCACTTTCAGATGCCTCGACACAGCGGTATGTTTGGCATGATCTTGAGGCATTGGTGTCGGTGTTGAGTGAACCCAGTCATGGCCACCTGGTCTTTATGTCCAACGGTGGCTTTGGTGGGATCCAGCAGCGTGTCTTTAATAATCTAAAACTGACCCAACAATCCGGGGTATGACGCTACTACCCACATCACAGATTGAGACAGTGACCTGTCCCTTGTTTCCGTTGCCGCTGGTGTTGTTTCCGGGCGGAAGGTTGCCATTGCAAATTTTTGAGGCGCGGTACCTCGATATGATTCGGCAATGCATGCGTGAGCAGTCAGGCTTTGTCGTCACCATGGCGCGTAACGA
>RFUY01000074.1 GCA_009922705.1 Gammaproteobacteria bacterium | reverse complement strand
GACTGGCGGAATCGGCCACTGTGGTGGCTGCAAAGCGTGTATGTGTGGCCCTCTGCTCGGCGTCAGGGCATCTTCTCTGCACTGCTGGCCCAGGTCATTGCGGAGGCGAAACAGGCCGGTGTCCCAGAACTGCGCCTCTATGCTGAATGCCACAATACAGTCGCGCATCAGGCCTATGCCCGACAGGGATTTACCAGCGGTCACTATGGCGTGCACTGCAAAATACTATCAGAGATCAATTGATGCCCCAATTTGGCACACCTTTCGCTCTCTAAAGGCGCACTCACAAAAATCACCGGGCGCGCCCGCAATGGCGCTCGATTTCAGTGCAAAGACAGTCATTAATCTTAAAAGATGCACACTTTAGGTGCATAGAGGAGCTCTTATGGAGACCACCCTGACCGGTCTAGCCACACGCCTTGACCTACTCAGTACCGGGATGAATACCTTTTTCTTGCTCATGGGGGCCATCTTGGTGGTCTTTATGCATGCTGGATTTGCCTTTTTAGAGGTCGGTACAGTACGGCATAAAAACCAAGTCAATGCGCTGGTCAAAATCTTGACCGATTTTGGGGCATCGACGGTCGCCTACTTCGTCATCGGCTATCAGATTGCCTATGGTACGCACTTCTTTGCTGGTGCCGAATCGCTGGTGGGCGAGAATGGCTACGCGTTAGTGAAATTTTTCTTTCTGCTGACCTTCGCCGCCGCAATTCCCGCCATCATTTCTGGTGGCATCGCCGAGCGTGCCCGATTTTGGCCCATGATGCTGGCCAACGTGCTCATCGTTGCACTCATTTATCCGGGGTTTGAAGGGCTCGTTTGGAATGGAAATGCCGGATTCCAAACATGGATTGAAACAACTGCCGGTGCTCCCTTCCATGATTTTGCAGGATCGATTGTGGTCCATGCGATGGGTGGGTGGCTCGCACTCACAGCCGTCCTTGCGCTCGGCCCCAGAAAGGGCCGCTGGAAGGATGGCCGCATCGTGAGCTTTGCCCCCTCCTCCATTCCATTTCTGGCCCTTGGCGCCTGGGTCCTCACAGTGGGCTGGTTCGGCTTTAACGTGATGAGTGCACAGGCCGTTGAAGGGATCAGTGGTCTCGTCGCGGTCAATTCCCTGATGGCGATGGTCGGTGGCACGCTGGCCGCCTTGTGGATGGGCCGGAATGATCCTGGCTTCATTCACAACGGTCCCCTTGCTGGTCTGGTGGCGGTCTGCGCCGGCAGTGATGTGTTTCATCCAATCGGTGCTCTGATGGTCGGCTTGGTCGCCGGCGTTTTGTTTGTGGCGTTATTTGTCTGGTGTCAGCGCCAAAAAGCCTTGGATGATGTGTTAGGGGTTTGGGCGTTACATGGGGCCTGTGGTCTTTGGGGTGGCATCGCCGTTGGCCTTTTCGGACTGACCAGTCTCGGGGGGCTTGGCGGAGTCAGTCTCATGGCACAGCTCCTTGGCTCCCTCGCAGGGGTCACCATTGCCATAGTCTCTGGTGCGCTCATTTACGGACTGATCCGGGCGACCCTCGGTCTTCGACTCTCTGAGGAAGAGGAATTCAACGGCGCCGATCTAGCCATTCACCGAATTCGGGCCAACCCCGAGAACTAGCGAGGCGTCTCGGAGACTGGTGACTGCGCTGACTGGTCCTCCGGTGCAGACAGTCCACTTGGAGACTCCTCAGCTGGCGCCATGAGTGTTGCTTGGTCTGGCAGCGGGATGGCCACGGTGTCCAGTAGGGTGGGGGTAAATTTTCGCCCCCAGCCCTGCCACAACGCGACACATTTGGTCATGAGTCGGGCGCGCGCTTGGATCAATTGTGCGGAAGATCCAATGGACTCCTGACCCAATGCGTAGATCTCGGCGACCACGGGCGCCGGCAACCAGGATTCAACCACACCACGCAGTGTCGCGACCTTGGTTGCCTGTGCCGGCACCTGTGTCTCCCCACGCTCAGCATCAGAGGCACCTTGACGCAAGATCTGCGCTAAGTGTTTTGTAACAATCACCTCATGTCGATCTGCTTGCGCTGGCTCCATGGTCTGCTGACTGAAGGCGAGAAAGGTCGCCTCAGCACTGGGGCCCTGGCCGGACGCGGCAGCCACAGGCGTCTGCGGGATGGTTGCTCCGGTCTTTTTCATCAGCACGCCCGTTTTTTGATTCAGAGCCTCCATCTCTTTGATGCGCTTGACGAGCCGCTGGCTATAAACCAACAGACCCAAGGTTGCAGCAAAGGCCACGAGTAACAACACAACGTCCATCAATGACTCCCTTTCAATTGGTATTCTATCGACCGGATTCAGCAAACCTTGCGGGGTGGCTCGAGTAATCGCCGATCAATCCATTGCGCCAAGGTGTCCCGAAGCCAGCGCGCTTGTTTTGCATAGTAGCGGCGGTTCCCTTGCAGATGCTCGTCCTCAGGACGCGCGCCAGGAAGTTCCAGCATGTGCCCCGCCCGACCAAGCCATCGCCGCATCAAGCGTGGATGCATCTCAGGATGGAACTGTGTTCCAAGAGCCGTACGCCCGACTGAGAACGCCTGCTCATGAAAATCCGCACCAACGGGCGCACTTGCCAATCGATGCGCACCACGTGGCAACGTAAAGCCTTCACGATGCCACTGGTACACATGTCCAAGTCCTCGGAACAGCGATTGTCCAGCCCCCAGCGGACACAGCGGATACCAGCCGATCTCGACTCGAGCATCAGGATGGCTGGCAACAGACCCTCCCAAGACACGCGTCATTAATTGGGCACCCAAGCAAATCCCCCACAGCGGCCGATCCGTGTGTAACCAGCGTTCAATCAGGCGAAGCTCTGCGAGGAGTCCAGGCAACGGATCATTTGCGCTCATTGGGCCACCAAACACAATCAACCCATCATAGTGTCCGAGATCCCGGGGGACTCGTTGTCCCAATACAGGGCGACGCAAGTGCAATCCGATGCCCAATTGTTTCAGCGCAATCCCAACTTGCCCTGGAGACGAATGCGCCTGGTGTACGATCCCTAAGACGCGTCGATTCATACGCCGAAATCCTCGCAAATTGTCCGAAACGTCAAATTCAAGCGCGGTTCCACACTCTGGCGAGTCTTTGGCACTTGGTGCTGCCAATCCAGTTGAGTCCGCCCCGCCATGATGAGCACATCTCCAGAGGACAGCGTAAACCGAATCGGTGCGGCACGACATCCAGAGGCCGGGTGCGGTCTGAGCAAAAATCGACGCGACGCCCCTAGGCTGAGCGACACGATCAGTGGATAGCGCCCAAGCTCGCGCTCGTTGTCTTGATGATAGCCCATTGAATCTTGGCCATCACGGTACAGATTGAGGAGAACGTGATTAAGCGCTTGGTCTGGCAGAGGACAATGCAACGCGCTAAGCAATGCCTGCAACTCATGTCGGAGCATTGCCGCACAGTGGGACCAGGGTTGTGGCGGAAGGCGCTTCTTTGCATAGGTGTAAGGCGCATCACCACACCAATCCATGGCTCGCGGTTCATCCATCCACCGCCCAAAGAGCTGAATTTGGCCTTGAGAAAATTGATGCGTGTGCAACAGCGTTTCAAACGTCTCCTGCGCACGCTGCGGACCAAGCCATGACGGCACATAACACAGGAGCAACCCAGGACGAATCAGCCAATGTGGTGACTCAGGGGGCATCCGCTGAAATCCTCGCTCGTTGCTAAGATGCGAGGACGGCGTGCCTCACATCAGTCTGTTGTTTCTGCCGATTTGTGCGTAGCACCCAGCACAGGGGCATCAATGAGCTCTTCACGCAAGACGGGGACATCCCGTGGCGCATCGATCCCAACACAAATCTGCTGAGTGCCTTTTATCTTTACCACAGTGATCCGAATATTGTCGCCAATTCGGATCGACTCATCCACGCGTCGTGTCAGTACCAACATGGGTCACCTCATCAATCCTTTGAAATTAAACTACGCAATCAAGGATCCATTACCTTGGACATTGGGTGCGCTCAGGACGCTAGAATGGCACGATAAAACGCAGTAAGCCCAGAAAATAAAAGGAAAAGACGCCGCTCTTGTAGGACAGTCTAAGGTGTAACTTTACAACGCAACTAGACGCGGAACGTGCTGACCTTCGCGCGACTCCAGAGCACTAGAATGACCAAGAGCACCGCACCCAGTAGATGGCTTACAAACATGTCGATCGCCAGAGACACAGGCAACACCCCAAGCAGAGAAACCCCCACCGATTGAATCATCACGGCCAAGACGGTCACTGTCAGTCCATCTCGGATCGTCAAATTCGAATACGTGAGCACCCGGCCTTTCGCCCATTCCCAGCACCAAAGTGCGCACAGACTTGAGTAACACCCAACGATCGCCACCCCCAACGCGAACCAGCCTCCGCCTAAGCCAGAGTCAACCGCTAATGTGCCGAGAAATAACCCAGGCACGGCTAAGGATCGATAGGTCAATGCCGCCAAAACGCGCAAAGCGGCGGGTAAAAACAACCAAGGTATCGACTCAGACGCCTCCGTAAATAAGCCCCACGAAAGGTGATGCAAGAGGATATATCCCCCAGCAAGCAACCCAATCGCTTCAAGCCAGACTTGAGGGGACAGCACTTGGTCCTGATCACGCGTCAAAATAAATCGCTTCACAAACCGCACCACACCCCAAATCAAGGCGACCGTAAAGGCGGCTCCTAACACATCCCCCAGCCACATGACGGCGATATAGGACCAGGAGAGCGTGGCATGCACGTTAAACACGACAAACACGGCATGGGTGGCAAAACTATTGGCCAGTCCACTCATCAGCACAATCAGCGTAAACCGCAGTGGGCTCAGGCGGGACAGTTGCTGATCAGGCCCCAGCAGCCGCTCCAACACCACCAATGAGGCATAGGGAAACACTGCCGAGCAGAGTGTCGAGAACAGCGACGCAACACTGAACTGCTCAAAGATGAAAAATGAGCCAATCAGACTTCCAAGCAAGAGCCCAGGAATCGAATATCCCCTCAGGACCATGGCGCTGATCACGCGCACGCCATGCGGTAGGAAAAACGCGCTGATACCGACCCAACGATCAAACTCGGCCAACCAATGGATTTGCACTGAGATCGCGAGAAGATAAGCGCCAGCGACGGCCAGTGAAGCCATCAAAGCGCGTACCATGGAGCTCGGGAAGACAACAGACGTCATCTCGGTACTATAGCGGGATTCCTGGCAGGAGACGACGATGCCTGAGAAACAATTGGTCTGGGATATTTGGGTCCGACTCGGACACTGGGCTCTCGCCATTGGCGTCGGCCTTCAGTTTCTGACGGGCGGTGAACTCGCCTGGCAGGCGACGCATGCAAGCCTCGGTCTCTTGATTCTCGGCTGGGTTCTC
This sequence comes from Gammaproteobacteria bacterium, assembly GCA_009922705.1. Classification (GTDB taxonomy): domain Bacteria; phylum Pseudomonadota; class Gammaproteobacteria; order Pseudomonadales; family Litorivicinaceae; genus HIMB30. Next base: position 2,024 of record RFUY01000074.1, on the reverse strand, counting down.
TTTCGTGTACTTTGGGGGCTCTTTGGACCAGCCAGTGCGCGCTTTGCCACCTTTGTCCCGCGCACCTTTGCAGGGCTACGACTGAGTCTAGCTGCGCTCGCGGGAGGGACACCGGAACGACCAGCCTCCCATACCCAACTGGGTGGACTCGGGGTGATTATACTGCTCGCCATCCTGGGACTGGTGGCGCTGACTGGCGCCGCATCCTCAGACGACATCTTTTTTGAAGGGCCGCTCGCGCGCTACCTCTCGAGTGACCTCGTTAGCCTCGCCACATCAGCGCATCACTGGCTCACAACCGTCCTATTAGTGCTCATCGGATTGCACCTCGCGGCCGTTGCTTGGCATCAATGGCGGCTTCGCGAACCTCTGATTCAGGGGATGTGGCACGGAAGAAAACCGGTCTATTCAGCCGACCCACTGGCTGCACCGACCGGACCCCGACTCTGGATTCGGGGGTTCACGCTGCTCTTGTGCTGTCTACTGGGTACCTGGCTAGCCCTGGGCGCCTAGCTACTTCGAGCGAAAATCATCATGACAGGCTTTACACGCCGCCGCAGTCGCTTTGAATGCAGCCCCAATCGAGGCCTGATCACCTGCCTGGACGGCGGTATTGAGCGCCGCCACCTTTCGTTGCCAGTCAGTCAGTACTGTCTCAAACCGCGTTGGATTTGACCAGATCTCAGCCTTTGCTCGGCTATCTGCGCCGTCAGAACCTTCTGGGAATAATTCATCGATCGCCCCAGCAAGCGCATCGAGGCGTGCACTGGCCTCCGCAAAACGCACTTGATCCATGGGTCGCTTGGCTTGCAGCATGGCGCCCATCACGTCTCCAAACTCATATTTAACGAGTTTAAAATAGCCTTGACGAAGTTCTACCGCATCATTTGCGACCGCAAATGCAGAGGCACTGCTTAAAATTGTGGCAAGGATGAATTGACGCATGGTTCGGTCTCCTTCACTGTTCGACATGCTTCGAGATATTGGGATGGGCCCCCAAAACAAAAGGACAATGGCATGAACAAAAGTGAACGCTGGCTGATTAATCTCGCGGCACTCGTGATCATCTTGGCAGGAATCAAGTCTGCTGGGACCATCATCGTGACGCTCTTAGTCGCGATCTTTGTGGCTCTTGTCTCGTCACCCATCGCACTCGGCCTGCAGCGACGCGGTGTGCCCACTGTGCTGTCAGTGCTGATCGTTCTGATCTTCTTACTCGGGATTATTGCTGGCTTAAGTGCTGTGGTCGGAGGCTCAGTCAATGCGTTTCGTGCCGCAATTCCGACCTATGAAGGCCGATTAATCGAACAACTTGGGCAACTGACCGCTCTCGCTGCCCAGTATGATGTGGCAATCGACGAAGCCTCTTTGCGTGCCATGGTGAACCCAAATGGGGCCTTCCAATTGTTTTCGAATCTCCTCGCGGCCGTTGGTGGACTGCTCACCAATGGCTTCCTCATTTTGTTGATCGTGGTCTTTGTGCTGATGGAAGCGGCCAGCATGCCTGAGAAGGTCCGGGTCGCATTTAATCGAACAGATCAGGCACCTTTTCTCGCCTTTGGTCGGTTTATGAGTCATCTCAACAAATACATGCTGATTAAAACGCTGGTCAGTGCATTGACGGGGATCGTGGCATCGGCGTATTGCGCATGGCTCGGCATTGACTTTCCAATCGTGCTTGGACTGATCGCTTTTTTACTGAACTACATTCCGACCTTGGGGTCGATCATCGCCGCCGTGCCCGCGGTAATTCTTGCGTTTATTGAGTTCGGTCTGGGGACCGCAGGGTTTACCGTGATTGGCTATGTCGCCATCAATGTCGGCCTTGGCAATATTCTCGAACCAAGGCTGCAGGGACGTGGTCTTGGCGTCTCTCCGATGGTGGTGTTTCTATCCTTGATCTTCTGGGGATGGATGCTCGGACTCGTCGGTATTCTCCTGGCAATCCCGCTAACCATGACCGCAAAACTCGCGTTTGAAGAGTCACCTCGATACCGTTGGCTCGCGATTTTGCTGGGTCCAGA
>RFUY01000073.1 GCA_009922705.1 Gammaproteobacteria bacterium | reverse complement strand
GATGATGCCAATCAGCCCATATCTCAGCTAAATGCCTGCGTACTTGACCAACTCGATCCGAAGGACAGGAAGCAACTTGAGACTTTGTATAGTCGGTTGCCTGCGATTCTTGCCAAGGAATTTGCTTCAGAAACATTTGTTCAGTCACTGATAGCAAATTGAGCTTGGTTTCACTTTGGTGGCTGTGCAGATTGCTTAATAAAAAGTGTATGACATATAGGGAGATAATGACGTCTCTATTTTTTTGATTTTGCAAGAGACCAATAATCTTTCATCATTTAATATCTTCTCTCGCATCTGATACATCGTGAACCGCCCCGGGTTTTCATGAGGCTTCATTTCTTGAGAGGATGGAGTCCTGAAAACAGGAAAACGCTTTAGTCTGGAGATCCGAGAACGGTCTGTCCGGATGGTCTTTGATCAAGAACGGGAATACAGCTCAAAGTGGGCTTGTATTGAGTCGATTGCAGGCAAGGTTGGGTGTTCGTCACAGACGTTAAAAAGCTGGGTTGCCAAGGCTGAGGTTGAGCTGGGTCGCCGCCAAGGCTTGACGCAGTCTGAGCAGGATCGCTTAAAGGCGTTGGAGCGCGAGAACAAAGAGCCGCGCCGAGCCAACGAGATTTTGTGCAAGGTGTCAGCCTATTTTGCCCAGGCGGAGCTCGACCGCCGACCGAAGTGATGATGCAGTTTGCCCACAGTCCTGCGGCGAGTCTTGCGAGAACGCTCACAAGCTGGCTTGAACCGATTGTCCGGATGTGGCGGTATCGCTACTCCAATGGCATGACTGAGGGCTTCCACACGAAGATGGAAATGATGTCTCGACGTGCATTTGGATTTAGGAACCTTAATAATTATCGACTCAGAGTCCTCGCCCATTGTGGCTGGGACGGAGTGATTAATCGTGTTTAGTGAAAATTGGTCATCCCCCATTAGTGGGGAAGAGCCAAATTGGTAAAGTCCCTACAAATGGCCCTAATCTAGGTGCATTTCGGAGGCTTAAATTTCCGCATATTGTCGATTTATATAGAATAATATAAATATTGATGGTGCCCAGGAGAGGACTTGAACCTCCACGGAGTTTCCCCCACTAGCACCTGAAGCTAGCGCGTCTACCAATTTCGCCACCTGGGCAGTGTTCGAATGGACAAATGGGACGCGCATCGTAGAGAGGCCTCTACCGCAAGTCAAGGTTCAGATACACTAAGTCGATGCAACCTTCTCTGTTCCCGCTCTGGGTGATTACGGGTCCGACTGGCATCGGTAAAACTGAGGCTGCCTTCGTGTTGGCGCAGCAGTTTCCTATTGACTTGATTAGTGTCGATTCAGTGATGGTGTATCGTGGGTTAGATATCGGGTCAGCGAAGCCATCCACTGAAGAGCTTCTACGCTATCCGCATGCTCTCGTCGATATTGTTGATCCAGAAATCGCCTATGATGTGGGTCGCTTTGTGTTGGATGCGCAGAGTGCAATCCAGAGTAGCTGGTGGCGCGGGCGGATTCCGCTGCTTGTCGGCGGGACTCTGATGTATTTGCGTGCGCTGCTTTATGGATTGGATGACCTGCCAGCGGCCGACTCTGCGCTTCGGGCTAAGATTCGTGAAGAGGCAAGCACTCAAGGGTGGGCTCACTTGCATGCTGAGCTTGCAGCGCATGATCCGACCTTGGGTGAGTTAATTCATCCGCAGCATTCGTCAAGAATTGAGCGCGCGGTCGAAGTCCTGCGCCTGACGGGCGCTTCTATTCGGGAATTTTGGTCTGGTCCCGGTTCATCAACTGTCTTAGACCCGCGTTGCACTCCACAGATGTTGGTGTTGTGGCCTGAACAGCGAGAGGTGCTCCGTGACCGTCTTGCGGTGAGATTTGACGCCATGCTTGACGCGGGCTTTTTAGAGGAGGTGCGAGCGTTGATGCGGCGTCCTCAGCTGACCCCAGAACACCCGTCGATGCGATCAGTCGGCTATCGGCAAGCATGGCAGTACTTGCAAGGCGAGATTGATTTCGAGACGATGCGCCGCACGGCGATTACTGCGACCCGACAGTTGGCAAAACGTCAGCTGACCTGGTTGCGGCGAGAGCAGACGGCCCATCAACTGTCGGTGGGTGCAACCCTCAACACGCAAGCTGTCCTCGACTGGGCGGCAAGTCTTCGGTGACCCATGTTTATTGAACGAGAAGCAGGTGGCGAACGGGCAGTAATCTGTTCGGTCTCCATTCGCGATCCCTGGTATGAGCCGGATGTGACTGAGTTCGAATCCCTTGTGTTGTCTGCCGGAGCGGACATCGTGGGGGTATTGACGGCAAATCGCCAAAAGCCCAGTTCCGCAAATTACATCGGCTCTGGAAAGGTTGAGGAACTTGCCGCGCTGGTCCAGGCGACTGAGGCAGAACTGGTGATCTTTGATGGTCATCTCTCCCCGAGCCAAGAACGAAATCTTGAACGTCAAATTAAAGCGCGTGTGATTGATCGCTCTGGTCTAATTTTGGATATTTTCGCGAGTCGCGCCCAGACATTTGAAGGCAAGTTACAAGTGGAGTTGGCACAGCTTGATCACATCCGAACGCGATTAGTGCGGGGATGGACCCACTTAGAACGGCAAAAAGGGGGGATTGGTCTGCGTGGTCCCGGTGAGACCCAGTTGGAAACAGACCGGCGATTACTCGATGCTCGTGTGATGGCGTTGAAGGGTCGGCTTAACAAGGTTAGGCGGACACGCGATCAAGGGCGGCGAGCGCGCAAACGCAATGCCATTCCAACCATTGCGTTGGTGGGATATACCAACGCAGGGAAGTCAACGCTGTTTAATGCGCTCACAGATTCTCGGATTTATGCCGCAGACCAATTGTTTGCAACCTTGGACCCAACGCTTCGACGGATTGCACTTCCTGGTGGTGCGAGCGCCATTTTGGCTGACACCGTTGGGTTTGTTCAGAACTTGCCGCACGCGCTGGTCGATGCCTTTCGTGCGACTTTGGAGGAAGCAGCACTTGCAGATGTGCTGTTGTTCGTTCAGGACGGGGCGCACCGTGATCGAGCGATGCAGGCGGCCGCTGTGCGCGAGGTATTGACAGAGATTGGGGCTGGCGAGGTGCCCCGGATCGAGGTGATGAACAAAGTGGACCAACGCTCCGAGGTGAAACCGGGCCGAGCGGAGGATGGTCGGATTTGGATTTCGGCGCACACCGGAGCCGGGTTTGGTGATTTATATGATGCGATTGCAGCCGCGATCGGGCAGCCCCCGCAAAACGTCGAAATTCGACTGTCTCCGGCAGAAGGAAGAACGCGTGCCTTGTTATATGCCCAGAGCGAAGTGGTGTCTGAAACGGTATCAGACGATGGCGATTGGACGTTACACATCCGAATTTCCCCAGACCGTTTGGCCGCACTGTCACGCGAGGTTGGTCGAGCGCTGTGATCTCAGTATGATGCGCTCCTAACTGGAAAAAGCTATGGCCGAAGATTTCGACGCCGATCTGGCGCGACTCAAAACACCTCCGCACTCTCGCGAAGCCGAGCAATCGTTGCTCGGCGGTTTATTGCTGGATGCGACGGGGTGGTGGGACCAGGTTGCCGATCGCGTCACAAAGCATGACTTTTACGTCCCTGAGCACCAGCTAATTTTCGAGGCCATTGCGAGACTCGCAGAAAAGAATCGACCGATCGATGCTTTGACCATCTATGAACAACTGGATGTGATGGGTGAGCAAGACAATGCGGGCGGCGTTGCCTACCTCTCCGAGCTGGCCGCCAGTGCGGCCAGTGCAAGTAATGTCACCGCTTATGCGGAGATCATTCGCGAGCGCGCCGTCTTACGTCAGTTGATTCAAGTGGCGGGGGAGATCTCGGAATCTGCGCGGCAACCAGCAGGCCGCTCTGTCTCTGAGATCCTGGATGCGGCTGAGTCTAAGGTCTTTAAGATCAGCGAAGATCGTCCATCGAGAGGGGGGCCGCAAGATGTTCGTCACTATTTGGACATTGCTCTCGAGCGGATCGATCATCTCTATCAGTCAGATTCAGAACTGACTGGGCTGTCAACGGGGTTCCGTGAGCTGGACCGCATGACAGCAGGGTTGCAGCCTGCCGACTTGGTCATTGTGGCCGGACGTCCATCCATGGGTAAAACGACCTTTGCGATGTGCATGGTGGAGGCGGCTGTGATTAAAGGTGAGGCACCCACGTTGGTATTTTCGATGGAAATGCCTGGTGAGGCGATCGTGATGCGGATGTTGTCGTCTCTTGGACGCATCGATCAAACGAAGGTGAGGACTGGGAAGTTGTCCTCCGAAGACTGGCCTCGACTGACCTCTGCATTTCAGCTTTTGAACGATCGTCCGCTGTATATCGACGACACCCCTGCCCTGACTCCGACGGAGATGCGGTCGCGAGCGCGTCGTGTTGCGCGTCAGCATGGTGGGAAATTGGGTTTGATCATGGTGGATTACCTTCAACTGATGCAGGTCAGCGGCTCGAGCGAGAATCGTGCTGGGGAAATTTCTGAGATTTCACGGTCAATGAAGGCACTCGCCAAGGAGCTACATTGCCCTGTCGTTGCGCTGTCTCAGCTGAATCGATCACTTGAGCAGCGGCCGAATAAGCGTCCTGTGATGAGTGATTTACGTGAGTCTGGCGCGATTGAACAAGATGCCGACGTGATTTGCTTCATTTACCGCGATGAGGTGTACAACGAGAATTCCGAAGAGAAGGGGATCGCCGAGATCATTATTGGCAAGCAGCGAAATGGACCGATAGGAACCACACGCTTGGCATTCTTGGGGCAATACACTCGTTTTGAGGATCTTGCGCCCGGCAGCTACGAGACCATTCATCATGACTAAATCTCTTCAAGATCAATTGCTTGCACTTGGTATGGTGACCAAGAAGACAGTTAAGAAAGCGGATCACGACAAGCGCATTGAGCGGAACTCGCCACCAAAGGGGCCGTCTGTTCAGGAGAGCCTGGCGGAGACGCAAGCGAAAGCGCGGGAGGCCAAAAAGGCGAAAGATCAGGCATTGGCGCGAGAGCGTGATGAAAAGCGTGCGCGTGCTGAGCGTCTGGCACAGACACGAGACCTCGTTCTGGCACACGCTGTGTCACGTGGAGTCGATGCCGATCGAGTGGAGTATCGTTTTCCGTATGGAAAAAAAATTCGTCCGTTCCCGGTGGCTCCCTTGATTCGAGATGGACTTGCAGTCGGACGCCTCGGCTTGATTGAAATTGACCGCCAAATTTTGATTGTGCCGAGAGAGATTCTGGAGCGTGCGCGAGATCGGGTTGGTGACACGGTCTTTTCTTACCTCGCTGCACACCAGCCAGAAACGGACGATGGCTATCCACCGATCCCGGATGATCTCGACTGGTAAACAACGGTCGAGTCCAAGTCGCCTGAATTTTGGGGGCAAACCTAGGGATTCTGGGCTTTTGTGTGCTTTTTTAGTGCATCGGATTCCCTAAAACGCGCGTCATTGGTGCGATCTGGCTTGTTCGAGAGCTGAGGCGATGCTAATTTGCCTTGCAAGGCGGCGGGTACGCCCCCGAAATCAGCACTGGCACATCCTTTGCTGAAAGTTTGGGGGTGCCTACAACAAAAAGAGCCCGTAGATCGTTAAAAAGAACCGCTTAACTAGGAGTTCACTCATGAAATTGACTCGTGTAATGAAGGCGAGCGCTGCGACTATCGCTGCGTTAGCAACCTCGGCTGCGATGGCCGCAACCCTCGACGACGTGAAAGCACGTGGTGTCGTAAAGTGTGGTGTCTCCGGTGGTGTCCCCGGATTCTCAGCGCCGAATGATGCCGGACGGATGGTTGGGATCGATGCTGCTGTCTGTGATGCTGTTGCGGCAGCCGTCTTGGGCGACGCCTCAAAAGTACAATTCATTCCGCTCACAGCCACGGAACGGTTTACGGCATTGTCGTCTGGTGAGATTGATGTGTTATCTCGGAATACGACGCATACGCTGACTCGAGAAGCCTCTCTGGGTCTGAACTTCACGTACTACAACTACATCGATGGCCAAGGATTTATGGTCAAGAAGGACATGGGCGTGAATTCGGCGACCGAGCTGTCTGGAGCGAACGTGTGCGTACAGGCAGGGACGACCACCGAACTGAACCTGGCGGATTACTTCCGTGCCAACAACATGCAGTTCACGCCAGTGGGTTATCAAACCTCCACACAAACCCGTGAGGGCTTTGAAGGCGGTGCCTGTGATGTCTTGACTTCAGACAAGTCACAGCTTGCTGCATTGCGGACTGAGTTGAAGGATCCCAATAGCGCAGTGATTTTGCCTGAAACGATTTCGAAAGAGCCGCTGGGTCCTGTCGTGCGTCAAGGTGATGATCAGTGGATGGACATCGTGGCATTCACACTCTACGCGTTAATCAACGCAGAAGAGCTTGGTGTGACCTCTGCAAACGTCGATCAAATGAAAGCGAATCCACCAAACCCAAGTGTTGCGCGTTTGTTGGGAACTGAAGGGGATGCAGGTCCACTTCTTGGGCTGGACGCAAACTGGGCATACAATGCGATCAAGCAAGTCGGAAATTATGGTGAGATCTATGAAGCTCACGTGACTCCACTTGGACTCGAGCGTGCGGGTTCAGTGAACGATCTTTGGACTCGTGGCGGCATTTTGTACGCACCACCGATTCGTTGATCCTGATCGGGCGGGGCGTTTTCGCTCCGCCCGTCTGTCCTGACCAGAGAATAAAGAGTCACGCACGTGTCAGAATCAAGTCGAATACCCTTTCATCGTGATCCGAAAGTTCGGTCGTGGGCTTTTCAGATCATTGCTGTCCTGGTGGTCTGTTACGGGTTCTACTCGATTGTCCAGACAACAACTGAAAATTTAGACGCTCGGAACATCCAGACGAATTTTAATTTTCTGACCCAGGTTGCACCGTTCAACATCGGGTTCAGTCCGTTTTTAGACTTCAAGCTCGGTGAGACCACCTATCTTGAAGTGTTCTTCATTGGGATCCAAAACACGATCCTGGTTGCGATTCTGGGCATTATTGCGGCGACCCTGCTGGGCTTCCTTATTGGCGTCGTGCGTTTGAGCCCAAACTGGCTCGCTTCGAAGGTTGCGCTCGTTTATATCGAAATCTTCCGTAATGCGCCCTTGCTGTTGCAGATCATGTTTTGGAACTTTGCGATTTTTCTTGCCAGTCTTCCGGCACCGCGTCAGTCGATTGAGATGGGTGCGTTTTACCTGAATAACCGCGGTCTCCACATGCCGAAGCCAATCGTCGACGATGATGTCCGATTTTGGCTCTGGATGGCCCTGCTGGTACTCATCATTTTTGGCTGTGTTCGTTTTGCCCGATGGGCGAAACATCGGTTTGAGTCTACTGGGCAGCCCTTGCCGGTGTTTTGGATTAATC
>RFUY01000072.1 GCA_009922705.1 Gammaproteobacteria bacterium | reverse complement strand
CGCTCGAGGTCCTGCTGCTGTGCTTGGTGTGATTGAATCTGCATCCATAGGATCGCTGCCTCAGCCAACCGCGCCTCACGTTTGAGTGCCTGATACCGCTTCGCCGCCTCTGCTTGCCGTTTGAGTCGATCCAGTTGCCGACCCAGCTCATCAGAGAGATCTGTCAGACGCGCAAGATTCTCGCGCGTGCGGGTGATTCGCGATTCTGTCTCACGTCGACGCTCTTTGTATTTCGAGACACCCGCGGCCTCTTCAACATAAGCGCGCAGATCATCTGGCTTGGCTTCGATCAGACGGGCAATCATGCCCTGTTCGATGATCGCGTAGCTTCTTGGTCCGAGCCCCGTGCCCAGGAACAAATCCGTGACATCACGTCGCCGACAGACGGTCCCATTCAGAAAATACTTAGACTGTCCGTCACGCGTCACCTCACGCTTCACCGAGATTTCTGCGTACTTGGCAAATTCCCCAGGCGCACGTCCCTCGTGGTTGTCGAAGACGAGTTCAATTGCCGCGCGAGACACCGGCTTTCGGGACACCGATCCGTTAAAAATCACATCAGCCATGGATTCACCACGAAGATGTTTGGCGCTGGATTCCCCCATCACCCAACGGACGGCATCAATAATGTTGGACTTCCCACAGCCGTTCGGGCCAACCACAGCCGTCAGATTAGACGTCAGATGAACGTGAGTGGGATCCACAAAGGACTTGAATCCGGCAAGCTTAATGCTCTTTAAGCGCAATGGCAGTTCCTTGTCTTGACAAGCAAAAACTAGCCAGTGCGCTCCAGACTTTCAAGATATTTACGTTCAACGCCGCGACACAGCGCACCAATCACCCGAGTCACCCCTTCGACGGAGTGCGCCTCCAATGCTGGTACCAAGTCATGCATAACCAGTTCCTTCAGATACCGGGCACACTCGGGGTGGTGACGTGTGAGCTTTCCAAAGACCCGATCCAAAGTTGGAAGCAAATCGGAAATCACATCACCATAGATCGGATTAGGGTGATCTTTGGCCAAGAACTTCAACACACAAAAGGGATTGGTCAGCCCATATTGGGCGCGCGACCGAGATGCCACGTCGTCAAGTTGTCGGCCCTTCAATTCAGTCCAACGCCCAGCTTGATCGCGAAGGACTTCCCGCATCAGCAGTTCGACGGCCTGCGAGAGACTGTGTACCAAAGGCGCATTGAGTGGCATGACAATCGCGCCACGACGTGGAAACAATTGGATAAGCCGACGACGAGACAGAATTAACAGCGCCTCCCGCACCGGCCCACGGGAAACGGACAGCTCTTGCACAACCTTAGACTCCTGAATTCGTTGCCCGGAGCGCAGAACCCCGGCAATGATCTGAGTCTCAAGATGCGAGGCTATTTGTTCGGATAACCCGGTGGCTACCCGAAAATTTACTGACTGTTGTCCATCCGCCATGACGTCACCTGCTGTGCGCCGATCCATCAACGCCGGTTCTAGTATGACCGGACAGCAGTCACTTGCAACCTTCCTTAGTCGTAGATGTCCTACAGCTTGACAGGCGTCAAGACGAGTTCGAGAGCTCCGTTAGACCCCACGGTGATCTCTCCAGAGCTTGCGAACCAATCACCGTCACCCCCTGCCGGGCCATGTGTGGTCAAGCGCGCGACGATTTCTACCCGCTGACCGGCAGCCAGCGGCTTCCCCATGACCGCATCGCTCGGCCCCAACACGATTTGTCCGGGCACTGCTGCTGGAGAGATCCGCTTCGCCGCCAAGGGTGGTCCCGCAGACTCGACCGAGCGCGCGAATACAAACAACTGATGGTCCGCTGTCCACGCGTCTGGCATTTCGCCAAATCGAAGCGTCACAGCAAGCTCGACTCCGGACGCAGAGGTCTCAGGCGCAGCCAGCCGCTCCGCCCGGGCGACACCGCCGGCAATCGCACGTGCTTGATCCGACTCAGGCGGAAGTTGCACCAACATACGCCGCCAATAGTCAGCAGCCAGCCCATACTCTCCAGCCTCAAACGCAATAATGCCGAGTGATCCCAGTGCCGTTACTTGCTTGGGATCCAACGTCAGCACGAGCTGAAATAAATTCACCAACTCCTGATCCGCCACTCGGTTTCGAGCAATGAACTCCTCTTGGGCGGCCTGTGCAATCACAAATGCACGTTCCTCAGCGGGCAGCGCATTGAGTGCCTCAGTCGATTGGGCCATTTCATAGGCACCTAGGTTCCAGTAGAGCGACACCGTCCCACCCATCGCAAGGAGTCCAATCAACACTCCAGCGCCGATTCCACGCCGGCCAAATCCACGCAACGCCCAGGCGAGTGCGGCAATACAGAGGCATGAAAAACCAAGCATCCAAATCAAGACGAGATCTCCTGCGTCATTGCCCGTTTAGACAACCGAATCCGGTACGCCACAAGACCAATACCGATGATTAGAAAAAGCCCTGGCCCTGCCCAAAGAAAAAGCGTTTGACGATCCAGCGGCGGACGGTAGAGCACATAGCGCCCATACCGGGCCACCATGAATGCTTTGATTTCTTGATCAGTGGCGCCCTCAAGCAGCATCCGATGGACCTCAGCGCGCAAATCCTTGGAGATTGGTGCATCAGAGTCACCAATCGCCTGATTTTGGCATTTCGGACACCGAAGTTCGAACCCGAGCTGCCGAAAGCGCGCTTCCTGCTCAGGGCTGTCAAAGGTGTAAGTCTCGATGGCGGCCGAGACCGAGGCGGCAAGCACCAGGCTTCCGAGTAGGCAGACAATCCAGCGGATCACGGGGCACGTCCCGCGGCCAGTGCCGGCGCAATAATCCGCGCATAGGTCCGTGCATTGACTTCACCTTGTACGCGCGCCCGAATGACACCGGTCGCATCCACAACGAAGGTTTCTGGTGCGCCTGCTACCCCAAGATCTAATCCTAACTGACCATCCACATCGAACAGATGCAACACATAGGGGTCCCCCAGTTTGGCCAACCAATTTTGTGCCGCTGTGCGCTCATCTTTGTAATTCAGGCCGACGATGGGCAACGTTTTCGACAACTCTGTGAGGTATGGATGCTCAACTTGGCAGGTAATACACCAACTTGCCCAGACATTGAGAAGGTATGGGCCTTGCGGCAAATCCTGACCCGTCAACGCGGCGCCTGAATGCAACTCTGACAACGCAAACGCGGGTACCGGTCGCCCAATTAATGCAGAGGGTTGCGCGTTGGGATCAAGACTCAATCCCCGAAAAAAGAACGCGGCCAAGATGGCAAACACGCCTAAGGGCAACCACAGCAGCGCGCGCCTCATACGACCGTCGCCTGCTCAGCGGGAGTCACTGGCTGCTGTTGGCGTGCCCGCGCACGACGGTACCGTCGATCCAGAATTGCGATGATGCCCCCAAAGCCCATTAAAAATGAGCCCCCCCAGATCCAGTCGACAAAGGGCTTAATGGATAATCGAACCGCCCAATCACCGTCACCAAGTGGCTCGCCAAGCGCGATGTAGAGATCACGCGTGAACCCTGGATCAATGGCTGCCTCTGTCATCGTCATTTGCGAGGCAGAATACACACGCTTTTCAGGGGTGACCGCCTGATACAAGCGCGACCCCTCCCACACCTCGAAGGTCCCCATTTCGGAGCTGTAGTTGGGGCCCTGGAGACTCTCCATCTGAATAAAGCGGACTTCATATGGCCCTAACGCTTGAACATCACCTGGCCCCATCCGGACGTCGCGATGTTCGGTATGGTTTTCAACCATCGCCACACCGAAGACCGTGACGGCGACGCCAATGTGCGCGACCCACATGCCAAAGAAGCCGGCACCCACTTTCCGTGCCATCACCCAGGCACTGCCATACTCGAGACGGCGCTGCCAAATATCGAGGAGGGTTCCAAGCACCAGCCAAAGCGCAAGTACCGTCCCTAGTGCAGACGCGATGGAGTAGTCGCCAAGCATCTGTGTTGGCCACAGCGCACCCACAAGAATGCTCACGATGGCCGCTACGATTAATGGGCGGTATTGGCGAGTGTCTTTCATGTGCTGCCAGGAGGTCAGCGGTCCGAACACCATGAAACTGACCAAAATGGCCGTCAAAGGGACGAATACCGCATTAAAGAAGGGAGGACCCACGGACACCTTGCCGCCACCGACCGCATCCACCAACAGCGGATACAGTGTCCCTAACAGCACCGAGACGGCGAGTACTGTCAACATCAGGTTATTAAACAGTAACCAAGACTCGCGAGAGAGCCACCCAAAGCGACCGGGCTCAGACACCGCAGCGGCTCGAATCGCGTAGAGGGTTAATGAACCACCAATGACCACAATGAGAAAGCCAAGGATAAAGACTCCACGCTCTGGATCGTTGGCGAATGCGTGGACCGAGGTTAAGACCCCAGAGCGCACCAAGAAGGTTCCCAGCAACGACAGCGAGAACGCGGCAATCGCGAGCAAGACGGTCCAACTCCGAAACAGTCCGCGCTTTTCGGTGACCGCCAACGAATGCATCAAGGCGGTGGCGACAAGCCAAGGAATAAGAGACGCATTCTCGACCGGATCCCAGAACCACCAACCGCCCCAACCGAGTTCATAATAAGCCCACCACGATCCAAGGGCGATACCGAAGGTCAGAAACGACCAGGCGATGGTGGTCCATGGACGAGACCATCGCGCCCAGGTTGCATCGAGTCGCCCTGCGATCAATGCCGCCATTGCAAAGGCATAGGCGACCGATAAGCCCACATACCCCATGTACAACATCGGTGGATGAAAGATCAGACCAGGGTCTTGGAGCAAGGGATTGAGATCTTTGCCATTCGCGGGCGCAAAGGGCAACAGCCGCTCAAAGGGATTACTGGTAAATAACATAAAGGCAATGAAGCCGATCCCGATCATGCCCATCACTGACAGGACAATCGCAGCCATGTGCTCAGGAATGCCTCGACTGAAGAGAGAGACGGCCACACCCCAGCCAGCAAGAATCAGGGCCCATAACAACAAAGACCCCTCATGCGCCCCCCAAACCGCACTCATCCGGAAATACCACGGCAAGTAAAGGTTTGAGTTGTTGGCGACATAGTGAATCGAAAAATCGTGCACCAAAAATCCATGGGTCAAGACTGCAAAGGACACGGCAAGCGCGAAGCCTTGCAACAACGCAAGCGGTTTCGCGGTGGCGATCAGCGTGTCTTGTTGGGTGGCATAGCCATACAGTGGGATCATCCCTTGGCAGATGGCGATCGCGAAGGCTGTCACGAGGGCAAAGTGCCCAAATTCAGCGAACATCAGTTTTTCCCCATCATCTTGTCCAATTGACCTGACTGGCGGAGGGCTTCTGTCACCTCAGGGGGCATGTAGTTCTCATCATGCTTGGCAAGCACTTCAGTCGCAGCGAACAAGCCATCATGCACCCGCCCCTGAACGACGACCCCCTGCCCTTCCCGAAATAAGTCAGGCAAGATTCCGGTGTAGGTCACGCGGACATTGTGATCAAAATCGGTGACATCAAAGGCCACTTTTAAGGAAGTGGGATCGCGACTCACAGAGCCTTCCCGCACCATGCCTCCGACGCGAATAAATTGATCATTGGGTGCCGTGCCGGTCGCAATCTGCGTCGGCGTAAAAAACAGATTGATGTTTTGGCTCAACGCATACATCACCAGCCCAACCGCAATCCCAAGCCCAAACACCATGCCCAAAATGATCAATAACCGCTGCTTACGTTTCGGATTCATGCTCACTTTCTCGCTCAAATTGTCGTTGAATACGGGTGATGGCTCGGCGATGGGATTGGCGGAAATGCAAAGTTAATCCCCCCAAGACGACAAGCCCAAGGCCATACACAGACCAGACAAAAGGGCCATGCGGAGTCATGGCAATCAATGCACCAATCGACTCAAACTGCCACTCAATCATGAGCACGTACCAGCGCCTGTACCCACTGCGCACGACGCTCGCGTCGAAGCACCAAGGTGCGCATCGAGGCAAACAGTAAATACACCGCCGCGGCGTAATACGCGCAGATATTGAGGAGTAAAGGCACCCACATGGACGCTGGCATGGCGGGGCGCTCAGTCAGCTTCAAGCTTGCCGGCTGATGCAGCGTATTCCACCACTCCACGGAGTATTTGATGATCGGCAAGTTAATCGCGCCAACCAAAGCCAGAATTGCACAGGCTTTGCCCGCCAACTCAGGGTCAATAAAAGCAGAGCGCAGACCGATGATGCCCAAATACAAAAACGCAAGGATCAGCATCGAGGTTAAGCGGGCATCCCAGACCCAGTAAGTTCCCCAGGTTGGCTTCCCCCAAATCGCGCCACTGACCAAGGCGAGGACACAAAACGCGCAACCAACTACGGCCAGGGCTTGAATCGCGATATCTGCTAACTTCATACGCCAGACCAAAAGAACGACGGCTGCGACGGCCATCCCGAGGTACAGGGCTTGGGCAAGAAAGGCGACCGGAACGTGAAGATAAATGATGCGGTAGCTGTGGCCCTGCTGATAATCCACCGGTGCGATCGCAAGCCCCCAAACGGTGCCCAACACCAATAGGACCAGGGCGATCCAGCCAGCCCAAAACTGCCAGCGCTCGGCGCGCTCATAAAACCACCGAGGAGATCCCCACTGATGAAACCACTGCCACGCCACTAGGTCGAACCTCCAATATTCAGCCGAATTGCGGCCGCGATCGCAATCGGGATGAAGAGTCCCGCTGCAAGACTAAACGCTGCTAGTAGCGCCATCAATGGCCCCACGGCAGCCCCGTCCGTCGCGCGCGTGATGACACCGGCTGCTAAAATGACGACGGGCACAAACAACGGCAACATCACCAGCACACCCAGCACACTTGATCGTGTCGCACCGAGCGTGAGCGCGCCACCCAATCCACTAAAACAGGTCAACGCGGGCGTTGCGACGAGCAAGGTTACCAAAAGCACCACAATGACGTGAACCTCAATCGCTAACATGAGTCCGACCACTGGCGTGATCAAGATCAAGGGGACAATTTGGAAGAGCCAATGGGTCAAGAGTTTGATGGCAAGGCACCACGCGAAGGGGCGCGGCCAAAAGGTCCACTGCTCCAAGACACCGTCAATAAAGTCGTCCTTAAATAAAGACTCCATATTCAGCAAAATTGCCAGCAACGTCGCGACCCAAATCAGGGCTGGACCAATCTCCGCAAGTAGCGAGGATTCCGGGGACAACGCCAGTGGAATCAATGAAATCACCACTAACAAAAACCACATGGGTTTTAGGATGTCGCCAGGGCGCGCCATCACTAATCGCCACTCGCGTGCAATGATCCGGCGCTCAATGTCCACGGCCAAGCTCCAGCGTTCGAAACACCAATTGATGGGGCGGTTGATGGGTCGTCAAAAGACAAATCCCTCGCGCCTCACTATGCGCAGCAATTCGACGATCAAGGACCGCAACCATCTCGACATCGAGTGCGGTATAGGGTTCATC
>RFUY01000071.1 GCA_009922705.1 Gammaproteobacteria bacterium | reverse complement strand
GACCACCAAGAATAGCTTGGCGTGCATCCAGCCTTGGGACATGTACCCAGGCATCAGGGAAATCAACCATAGCCCAAGGCCCACCGCAACAATCATAGACGGAGTCATAATGCCCCGTAACAGTTTGCGCTCCATCACTTTAAAGCGCTCGATGCTGGCCGAGTCTTCACTCATCGCGTGGTACACAAACAGGCGGGGCAAATAAAATAAGGCCGCAAACCAGGTGATGACAGCAATGAGATGGAAGGCTTTGATCCACAAATACATAGGGGGTTCCTTAGGATAGAAATTGCCTTCTGACAATGCGGCTAAACCACGCGAGATCAATAGCGAAGCCGAGCTTTTCCGATGCCAGGAGTCAGTCAGTGACGCCCTGTACCCTCAACTCCGTTCCTCTTGGCGAATCGCCGACTGCACCGAGAGAACAGCTTGGAACAGGTCGCCTTCGGTGATGACCCCGATCAAGCGTCTGCTCTCTGGCGCGAGAATTGGAATGCTCTCGCCGACAAACGCACTCAGCCGATGCATGGCGTCGGCCAAGGAATCGGTTTCTGTCAGGGTCAGGGGCTCCTTATCAGCAACGAGCAGGCAGGGTGTGTTCCCGGCTTCAATCGCATGGTGTACGGATACCTTCGCCAGTAATTCGCCAGTCTCATCCACGACATAGGCTTCGGTCTGTTGCGCCTGTTTCATGGCAGCAAGGGCGGCATCGCCATGCGTCACCGCAGTCAGCCGGATTGCATCACCGCTGACATGCTCAGCCACGGTATGCTGGCTTAGAGCGAGCGCTTCCCGGCCCTGGGCAAGGTCGATCCCACGATCCAACAATTGTCGGTCGAAATAAGAGTGCCCAAACAGTCGATGGGTGAGCAACATCACTGCCATCACCGCAATCAACGCGCCGACCGCATAGGCGTAGCTTTGCGTCAGCTCAAGCACAATTAATACAGACGCGATGGGAGCCCCGATCACAGCCGCCGCCACCGCGGCCATCGCTGCGACAGAGAGGGCTGCTGAGAGATCAGGCAGTCCGACGATGAGTGCCAGTTGCCCAATGACCGCGCCGGTCGCCACGCCAACAAACAGTGCCGGGGAAAAAATACCACCGAAGAGGCCAAAGCCAATGCACAGCCCAGTCATGGCAATTTTCATGACCAAGAGAATGATCAGCATGCCGAGGGCATAGCGTGCATCAAGAATGCCATTCATCGTACCGATACCGAGACCCAGAATTTCTGGCAGCACGATGCCCACGCCACCACAGACAGTTGCTGCGGTGAGAATCAAACGCTCGGCAGACCACCCGGTTTTGGCGGCAAATTGCTGCGTTTTTCGGAGAGTGACCATGTAGGCGATTGCGGCAAGGGCAATGAGAGGTGCAGTGATGATCAGCACCGGAACTAACGTAATCAAGCCAGGCGCAGGTACATCGATCAGAAATGTTTGGCTCGAGGGGAACAGCACGCTGCTGATCGTACTGGCCGCGACTGACGCGACCGAGATTGGTGCGATGGCGCGAACCGAGAAATGCCGCAGCATCGCCTCATGCGCGAAAATAATGCCAGCAAGGGGGGCGTTAAAGCCGGCTGAGATGGCAGCGGCAACGCCGCAACCGAGATAAATGTCAGGAGTCAGACGGCAGGGAACGAATCGACGCAATGCCACGCCTAACGTGGCGCCAAAGTGAACGAGCGGTCCATATTGTCCGACCGAGCCGCCACCCGCGGCACTGGTGAAAGCAGCAAGGGTAGATCCCAGTCCTAATTTGACGTTGAGCGGTTCTTTGTGTTGCTGGGCTGCGAAAATCGAATCCGCCGGCCCCGCCCATCGGGTGATTCCAAAGCTCCGTCTGATCAGGATCACCAGTGCGGCGGCGGCCCATAAAAAGAAGACGGAGGTCAGGCTATAGGTCGTGTCACCAAGGGTCACTGCAAACACTTGGGTCCCTTCGCGCAACGCAGTAAACCATTGCACCCCGCCCACGTAGGCATTGGCGGTCAGCGCCACCAGCGTCCCAATCAGCGAGCCAATGGCAAATACAATCACTAACTCGATGGTCGTTTCTTGGAGTCTTGGCCGCATCCTGGCTGTCCTTACTTATTGTTGTTCGACCCATGGCGTCATGCCGGCGATCCCGTATGATACTGCTTTTCGTTTTCGCAGGAATCTACAGGTGAAAAAGATCGGACTTGTTGGCGGCACTGGGTATACGGGCGTTGAGCTGTTGCGCATGTTGCAAGACCATCCTGAGGTCGAGATTGTCACCCTGACTTCACGCTCTGAGGCTGGGAAGTCTGTGACCGCACTTTATCCTTGGTTGACTGGCTACGCGGCGAGTCTGTCCTTCTCAGAGCCCTCAGCAGAGGCACTCTCTGCCTGTGATTTGGTGTTCTTTGCAACGCCCAATAAGATCGCAATGCATGAAGCCGTGCCGCTGTTAGAGCAGGGTGTACGGGTGATTGATTTGGCCGCAGATTTTCGGTTTTCCGATGTGGATCTTTGGTCAGCAACCTACGGTGGCGCACATGCATCGCCCGAGTGGAATGCGCGCGCCGTCTATGGATTGCCCGAGTTGTATCGTGACGCGATTCGCGAGGCACGCTTGGTAGGGAATCCAGGCTGTTATCCAACTGCGACGACCTTGCCGTTGGCACCACTGCTCAAAGCAGGCCTATTGGGGCCGAACCTCATCGTCGATGCAAAAAGTGGGGCATCAGGCGCTGGCCGGTCTGCACGGACCGACCTGATTGTTGCTGAAGCGTCAGATAATTTTCATGCCTATGGTGCGGATGGACACCGTCACGGTCCAGAGATTGCCCATCAATTGTCACGTTACGCCGGGCAGGCTGTCGAGGTGACCTTTGTCCCGCATCTGCTCCCCATGATTCGGGGGATTGAAGTGACCATCTATGCCTCCATCAATGCAGGAGGATCGATCGAGGACGTCAGGCAGGTATTGCAAGCGGCTTATGCAAATGAACCGCTCGTGGGGATTGTCGGACCGGGAATTCATCCCGAGACTCGGTGGGTGCGCGGCTCCAATTGCTGTCGGATTGGGAGTTACCAACAGCACCCTGGACAGTTGATTCTGTCGAGTGTCATCGATAATTTGGTGAAAGGCGCGGCAGGCCAAGCGATCCAAAATATGAATTTAATGTTAGGGCTGGATGAGTGGATGGGCGTTCCGATGCGCCCACTTGCGCCTTAACGTGGGGTCTGGAGAGGAGTCATGATGGCTGAGCAGTTTATCCCGCAACCGATTCAGGTGACTGATCGCGCGGTGGCCAAAGTCAAAGAGCTGGTGGCGGAAGAACAGAACCCGCAACTGCAGTTGCGTGTCTTTGTCACCGGGGGTGGATGCTCTGGATTCCAGTATGGGTTCAGTTTTGATGAGGAGCATCAAGAGGACGACACCACTGTTGAGAAAGATGGCGTTAAAGTCGTTGTCGATGGATTGAGCTATCAATATCTGGTGGGGTCAGTCGTGGATTACTCGGAGTCACTCACCGGCTCACAATTTGTCGTCAATAATCCAAATGCCACCTCAACCTGTGGATGCGGCGCGAGTTTTACCATCTAACAGCTCGGCGCCAGTACGCCCAATACAACCGGGTGCGTGCTTCCCGTGATAGAGGGTGTTGGCATCGGGCGCTGATCTAAACAGGCTAGCCCGAGCCAGGCGAAGCAGGCGGACTCAACCTCAAGCGGTGGGATGCCTGAAAACGCGGAGGTGGTGACAAGTGCGGTCGTGTGTGCATCAAGCGCGGCCATCAGAACCGGGTTTAAGGCCCCTCCACCGGCGACTAAAACAATCTCTGGCTCCTCGGGAAGCGACTTCATCGCGCTCACTGCGGTCAGTTCAACCAAGGTTCTTAGCACGTCTTCAGGGGCGAGAGTCTCAAGTGCGACGGGTGATCTGGCCTGTAACCACGGCAGATTGAAATACTCGCGTCCGGTACTCTTCGGCGGTGGCCGAGAAAAATAGGGATCCTCGAGCAACGCCTGCAGCAGGTCAGGAAGAATTTGGCCGCGCGCCGCATACTGCCCATCGTGATCGTAGGCCACCCCAAAATGAGTCTGCGTCCAGAGATCGAGCAAGGTGTTCGCAGGCCCGGTATCAAATCCAAGGATCGGGGCTCCGGGAGAGAGGCGGGTGATATTTGCAAGACCGCCCAGATTGAGGACGGCAACGCTCTCGCCGTCTCGCGCGAAATGACTGGCATGAAACAGTGGCGCAAGCGGTGCACCCTGCCCACCGGCAGCCAGGTCTTGACGACGAAAATCGAATGCGACGGGGCACCGACACTGCTGCGCGAGCGGATATGGATTTAGCAATTGCCAAGAGCTTCTTAACGCGGGTGCGTGGTAAAGCGTCTGACCATGGCAGCCAAGAACAGCGGGCTGCATCTGAGGGTGACGCGTCTGGAAGGTCGTCAGCGCTTGCTGTAACGCGTGCGTATAGTCCGCTTCAAGTTGGCAGAGGTCCGCGGCGGCAAGCGCAGCTCCCGTGATGATCGATTGACACCGTTCAATCACACTGTCAGTAAGCGGTACTTGCAGACTTTCAAGGACTTCGATCGGCCCGCCAACAGCGGTCTCGAGCACCCATGCAAGGTCGATACTATCCAGACTCGTTCCGGTCATGAGACCCAAGGCCTCTCGCGGGGGCTTACTGGGTGATCGTTTGAAGCGCCAGTTCAACATCTTTAGCCGCAGGATTGAGCGCGGCGAGCATGGTTTGTGCAACGCCTTGGAAGGCGACCAGTTCGTCTTGTGGCAACGACTTGGCCTTCGGAAGTTTATCAAGAATGGTGCGGGGGTTACGGTGTACGCCATTCACGACGAATTCATAGTGGAGATGCGGTCCAGAAGCGAGCCCTGTGGCGCCGACATAACCAATGACTTGTCCCTGTTTGACACGGTCACCAATCCGATATTTGCCGAATCTAGAGAGATGCGCATAGCGCGTTTCGACATTGTTCCCGTGTTTAATCACGACCAAGTTACCGTAGCCACCTTTCTTTGCCCGATACGTGACGCGTCCATCGCCTGCGGCATAGATCGGGGTTCCAGTGGCGGCAGCATAGTCTGTGCCCTTGTGCGCACGCATGGTGCCAAGCACTGGGTGCTTTCGTTTTAAATCAAAGTTTGAACTGATGCGCCGAAAGTTCAGCGGTGCCCGTAAAAACGCTTTTTGCAAACTGACGCCACGCTCGTCGTAATAACCGGTATCCCCTTGTGAATCTGTATAGCGGAACGCGAGAAAGTGCTCTCCGGCATTCACAAACTCTGCGGCAAGAATTTTTCCGTACTCAACGAACTCGCCGTCTAAATACCGCTTTTCAAAGGTGACTTTAAATTCATCGCCAGATCGGATCTCATACACGAAATCGATCATGTGACCGTAAATATCGGCAAGTTCCATGATCAAGCTGTCGGGCAGTCCTGCGCGCGCACCTGCTAGAAATAATGAACTGTTGATCGTCGCTTGCGCAGTCTCGACATAGACCTCAGCCTCTCGCGTTTCAAGCGTATGGCTCCACTGCCCGTCGTCGTACCGCGCAACCACACTCTCAAAGGGTGTGATGTGCCTTTGAATCTTCAGGAGCGCATCCTGTTCATAGGTGAAGGTCACGGTTTGCCCGACGATCAAGTCTGAGAGGCGCGCGTTTTTTTCCTCGCGAGCCGTGACATCCACTAATAATTGTGGGGAGAGGCCCTGGCGTGCGAATAACTTCGACAGCGAATCCCCAGAGGTGACGATCTCTTGGGTTGAGCGCAGGACGGGTTCAGGCGGTGCTTCTACCGGCATCATGATCGAGACTGGTTGGGTGGTTTCTGGCGCAATTTGCAGGCTCTGGGTCACGCTCGGTGTCTGTTCGATTGTGACCGTCGATGGTGCTGTCGGTGTCGAGGGGATTAAGAAGGCCACGCCAACTGCGACGACGGTTCCGCTAATCGCCAACGCATGCGGCAATGGGAAGGGATGAAGCCACTGTTTTAGAGTGTCCAGCTGTTTGCGCATACGCACCATCGTTTCACGGTTTCGAAAATGATACGGAACTTCTGCCGCCTTTGCATACAATGCGACCTCGAAATAGTCTTTATGTATGCGTGATAGAACAGGAATGACAGTGACTCAGGTATCGATTGAGAACGCGCTGGCCATTGTGCGGCGGGGTGCGGCAGAAATTCTTCCGGAGCAAGAGTTAGCCGAAAAGCTGGCTTTGGGCCGTCCTTTGCGGATCAAAGCGGGCTTTGATCCGACCGCGCCCGATCTCCATCTTGGACACACCGTGTTGATTAATAAGCTTCGGCAGTTCCAAGAATTAGGACATGAGGTCATCTTTCTCATCGGGGACTTCACTGGATTGATTGGTGATCCGACTGGTAAGAATGCGACGCGCGCGCCTTTGACGCGCGCTCAGTTGATGGAAAATGCGGAAACGTACGCGAACCAAGTCTTTAAAATCCTCGATCCTGACAAGACACGCGTGGAATACAACAGTCGCTGGATGGACCAACTTTCGCCTGCAGATTTTATTCGGCTTGCCGCGAAATTGACGGTCGCGCGCATGCTTGAACGGGATGATTTCAACAAACGCTTCAAAGCTGAGCAGCCGATTTCAATTCATGAATTTCTGTATCCCTTGATGCAAGGGTACGACTCGGTGGCGCTCGAGGCGGATATCGAGCTCGGTGGCACCGATCAGAAGTTCAACCTGCTCATGGGCCGGGAGCTTCAGCGTGATGCGGGACAGTCGCCTCAAGCAGTTTTGATGATGCCGATTCTTGAGGGGCTTGATGGCGTCAAGAAGATGTCCAAGTCTCTCGGCAATTACGTCGGACTCAATGACGATCCTGGCGACATGTTTGGGAAGTTGGTGAACATTTCCGACGACCTGATGTGGCGTTACTACGAACTACTGAGTTTTCAGGGGCTTGATGAGATCGCGAGTCTTCGTAAGGACGTTGAGGCTGGCACAGTCTCGCCAACGGCTGCAAAGGCCGAGCTTGCGCGGGAGATCATCACACGCTTCCACGATGCAGATGCTGCTGAGCGTGCAGCGCGCAGCGCCGGGAATAAGTTTAGAGCGGGCGATATGCCAGATGAGATGCCTGAATACACCCTGGTTGCTGACGCAGACGGTGGTGTGCCTTTGAGTGTCTTGTTGCGAGAGACGACCCTTGCGGCCAGCTCGTCTGAAGCGCGAAACCGGATTTTGCAGGGCGCTTGTCGGATCGATGGCGAATTAATGAGCGATCCGACACATCGGGCGATTGCCGGAGAAACGCATGTGTATCAATGCGGTAAGAAACGTTTCGCGCGGGTGACTGTGACAAGGCAATGACAGTCTGATGAATATTTGTTGACACGTTGTTCAAGGCCCCTATACTGCGCCCTCGCTTGAGTAGGCCACAGAAAATTCCGGCCTCCATAAGCGCCTGAAATCCGCGTG
>RFUY01000008.1 GCA_009922705.1 Gammaproteobacteria bacterium | reverse complement strand
CGCCTAACGCACCAACCCCAGGCAGTACGACGCGATCAGCCCGCCGAATCTCCGTTGGCGAGGAGGTCACCCGAACCTTCGTATCGGTCGCAGCATGCTCGAGCGCCTTCGCCACCGAATGCAAATTGCCCATGCCGTAATCGATAACGGCAACGGTCTGGGTCATTTACAAAGATCCCTTTGTCGACGGAATCACGTCCCCCATCCGCACGTCAGGCGTCAACGCCATACGCAAGGCGCGACCAAATGCTTTGAACACTGTCTCGATTTGATGGTGACTGTTATCGCCTTTGAGGTTATCTACATGCACAGTCACTTGCGCATGATTGACGAACCCCTGGAAAAACTCTCGAAATAAATCGACGTCAAATCCACCAACCGCCGAGCGCGTGAAGGGAACCGTGTAAAACAACCCTGGACGACCTGAGAAATCGATAACAACACGGCTTAAGGCCTCGTCTAAAGGGACGTAGGCATGACCGTAACGAGTCATTCCCTTCTTGTCACCCACAGCCTTGGCAACCGCCTGGCCAAGTGTGATCCCAACATCTTCAACGGTGTGATGATCGTCAATCTCCAAGTCACCCATGGCTTCAATAGTGAGATCGATCAACCCATGGCGTGCGATTTGATCGAGCATGTGCTCGAAGAATGGAATGCCGGTCGATAACGAGACACGTCCCGTACCGTCTAAATTAACCTCTATGCGGATCTGCGTCTCAAGCGTATTCCGCTCGACCTGTGCGATGCGATCTGCCATGGTGGGTACCTCAACTGACTGGAAACGCCGTAGTATACCGATGCTGGCAAAAGCTGACGACTGAGGTCTTATGCGGACTCTGAAATACAGTGCACTCGCCGTCGCGTTCGTGCTCTTCACGGGGATCATTGGTCTTGTGTTGCTCACCCAATGGATGTCCGCTGAACGTATCAAGCCACTGTTGATTGATGTCTTTGCAGACGCGGACATACGACTCGAGCTCCCCGGCGAGCTCGACTGGCAACTCGGATCAGTGATCACCTTCGAACTCGGCGCGCTCTCTGCCAGTGGGCAGTTTGGGACGCTCAGTTCAGACTCGAGCACCCTCAAAATACCGCTCTCGTCGTTACTTCGAGGCTCGCTCGTCATCGACCATGCGAGTCTGGTGCGTCCCAAAATCACACTGGCCGAAAATAGAGACCCACGCCAAACAACAGGACCGAGTCGACAGTTTTTACTGCGTGCACTCGATATTGAAGACGGACAAATCGCAGGACTGCCGGGTCAACTGATGCTTTCGCGAGCACAGGTACGATTAGAGCCTCTCACGCCAGATTACCCAAGCGAGGTCACACTCGACGCGATCGCAGAAACGCCCAACCTTAGATTCCCGATCGTTGCGCGGGCAGAGGTACGCCCCAGCCTGAATGCACAAAGCCTGACACTCACGAACATCCGCCTACAAAGCCGGCAAGCCGACCTGCAAATCGATGGGTATCTCACATTCGCACGCAATGGCGACATCGCGGGTGAAGGGTGGCTCGAACTGCCAAACATGCAGTTACGACAGTGGCTGAGTATCGCGGGAGTTGACCTCCCCAGTGACCCCTCGCAGCAGTCTTTTCAGACATTTTCCCTGCAGGGTGGGTATCAAATCGATGCAGAGGGAGTTCGTTTTGAGCCACTCGAAGGGCAGCTTGACGACAGTCCATTTCAGGCGCAAGCCACCTGGTTGTTCGATCGGGGATTCTGGAACCTTGTGGTCGATCTTGAGACGCTTGCTTGGCCGAGAGCAACGCCTGATTCGGTATCAGGAAACCCGGCTGGAACACCCTCAGGAATTCTCCCGCCAAATGGTCAATATGCGGTGCGAGTCAAGCAGCTCTCCATCGGAAGTCTTCCGGCGTCTCGTGTTCAGCTGGCCTTTGGTGTTGATCAAGATCAGATCACCATTGGTCAATTGAGTGCTGGGCTGATGTATGGCGAGCTTGAGGCCAGTGGACTTTGGGTCCCAACCACGGGCGCAATGTCATGGATCGGAACCTATACAAATGGATCTCTGGCGGCCTTGCCCACCCCGGGTCAACTCGCAGGACAACTCAATCTACAATTTGATGTCGAATGGACAACGGGTACTGAGAAACGCGTGATCGAAATGCTGACTGGCTCAGTTCGGGGCACTGTAAAATCCGCATCGCTGCAGCCCTTCGATCCCTCTTTGGCCTGGTGTGAGGCTCTTCAACAGCCGCTCTCTCCCAACAGACGCTTTAAGGATGAACTGAATTTTCGGGTGAAGCTGACAGAGGGCGTCGGCGCTTTTGACATCGTGGATGGCAAGGTGGGTGGCTTACAGCTCTCCGGATCAGGGCGTACCAGCCTTGTGTCGGGGGCGATGCAAACCTCGTTGAACACGGCGCTTTCGGCTGAACAGTCGCTGATTCGGTGCCCTCTCAGCAAGTCAGTGGCATTGTCAGCGACAGTAAACTGCCGTATGAACATTAAACAAGGACAGTCGAGCTGTCTTCTCGATGAGGCTTCCTCAGCCGCATTGGTCTCACAATGGAATGCAATGCGGCAAAGCGAGGCTCTTTCCGCACAATGACCGACCATCAGGCGTCTTTCGAACCGATCAAGGACATGTCGGAGCGGTTACGGGACTGGCATAAAGTAGCTGGCCGTCATGATTTGCCGTGGCAACATCAAGGTCCCTACGCCACTTGGGTCTCCGAAATTATGTTGCAGCAAACTCAGGTGTCGGTTGTGATTCCCTATTATTTGCGATTCATGGAGGCCTTCCCAACAATCAAGACGCTTGCCGCAGCACCTCAGGATCGAGTCCTCGCACACTGGGCAGGGCTCGGGTATTACGCACGAGCACGTCATCTACACCATGCGGCCAAGCAAGTGATGGCGGAATTCGGGGGCACCATTCCACAGACACTAGACGCGCTTGTCTCGCTAAAGGGAATCGGGCGCTCGACGGCAGGGGCCATACAGTCACTTGGCTGGAAGCGTCATGGCGTTATTCAAGATGGAAACGTTAGACGGGTATTAGCCCGCCTCCACGCGATTGAAGGAGATTTGTTGTCGACGCGCGTTCAGAGTGCGCTCTGGCGCCTTGCTGAGACCTACACACCAACAGATGGCGATGATGCGGCGGTTCATACTCAGGCCATAATGGATCTCGGTGCGCTTCTCTGCACCCGACACGCCCCAAAATGTGCAGCCTGTCCGTTACAACGGGATTGCCAGGCCTTAAAGGATGGGCGCACCCACCTGCTTCCAACGCCTAAAAAGACCATCGCAAAGCCCACAATTGAGTGGTTTGTACTCGGATTAAGAAACTCTGAAGGTGCACTCTGGTGTTCACGACGCCCGGAACGCGGTATCTGGGGAGGGCTGTACTGCCCGCCCACGGGTGCCTCGCTTCATACGCTACTCACAGAGTGTGGATTGTCAGTCGACATCGAGTGGAATGAAGGACCGACACTCAGCCATGCATTTAGCCATTTTTCGGTATACCTTCGATACGTTGACATTCTAGTCGCAGACTTTGAGCTTTCAGGGCCAGGGGCCTGGATAACACCTGAGGCCTATGACATTGGGCTCCCAGCCCCCATTAAGCGACTAGTAGGATGGGATTAGGAGGCAATGCTATGCGCATGGTGTTTTGTCGAAAGTACCAAAAGGAGTTACCGGGGTTAGGCCAGGCACCGCTACCGGGGGAGAAGGGTCGCGTAATTTTTGAAAGTATCTCTGAACAAGCGTGGCAGGAATGGCAGTCAAACCAGACCATGCTGATCAACGAACATCGCTTGAATTTAATGGATCCCAATGCGAGGCAGTGGCTGGTCACTGAGATGGATCGCTTCTTTGCCAATGAAAATTATGCCAAACCCGCTGGATACGTCCCTAAAGATCGCTAAGAATATAGCGCGGGGAAAGTTGACAGAACTTACTTACTTCTGTTGAATACGCGGCTCTCAACATCATGGCCAGATAGCTCAGTTGGTAGAGCAGAGGATTGAAAATCCTCGTGTCGGGGGTTCGATTCCCTCTCTGGCCACCATCCCCTATTTCAGCCTCACTGCGTGACATGCATCTCCAAACCAGTCGCTTCAAATACAGTGTTCAGCATCTTCAATGTTGGATCTCCTTTAGCAGCTGACCTCACTCGCCGAGAGTGCGGAACACCTTTGTAAGCCGACGACTCTCAAGTTCGGCGTCGCTTAGCAGCTGACTCCAATCATCAGGGGGATGACCGCTCTCGAGCATTTTGCGAAAGGTGCGATACGCATCATCGCTGCTTTCGTACCCGCAAAGAAGGAGGACAGTAGACTGTTCCCCTTAAGATACCCGACCGAATGCAGCCTCGCCTGCAATACTGGCCTCAACCGCGTCCTCGATACAAAACAGAATTAATTCGGCACGCGAAGAGACATTTGCCTTCCGATAGACCGCATGCGCCTGCACTTTGACAGTCCCTTCACTGGTTCCCCGCAATGACGCTGTTTCAGCCAAGCTATACCCCTTCAGGGTCAGGAGCGCGACCTCTTGCTCTGCGGGTGTTAGATGCAAGGAATCCACCTTCTGAAGAATCATGGTGTTCAAGCCTTGCTTCATCGCATCTAAAGACGCCTGAAGACTGGTTTCATGCGCACGCGTCACCCGAATATAGTCACGCAGCAGCAGTAACGAGACGAGAATACTCACGGTCGCAACCGACTCGACGACCAAATGAACTCTGCTGAGCGCACCCAACTCAGCCGGACTCATGACATCAATCACCACATCCAGCGCAAAAAAGGTGCAGCATCCCGCCAGGATGAGCATTGTAATCCGCGCGATTGACTCCTTATTCACACTACACCTCATATGCCATCGGTTTAAACGCCCAATCAACCAACCAATAAACCCGAGTTTACAGACTTTCTGCCGCTCTATCCGGACACTGGATCCACGCAATCAAGCGATCACTGGAGACTTACCATGCGTTATTTACCGATTTTCTTCTCTGCAGTTTTAGTATCTACAGCGGCCCTCGCTTCCGATGATTCCTACCGATGCTCGGGGATTCACTCCGATCAAGCAAAAACCAAAGAGCAAATCGCTGCACACTTTGAGGCGCAAGGTTGGGAGATTCGTCGTATCAAAGCCGATGATGGTTGCTTTGAGATCTACGGCATCGACCGCGACGGAAAGCGTCGTGAAGCCTATATTGATCCAAACTCACTCGAGATTATTCGTGATGACAAAGACAACTCTTAATGCTGAGGTCCCACAAGTGTGGGACCCCTTCATACGTCTCTTTCACTGGTCATTGGTGCTGGTCTTTTTGATCAGCCAAGTGACCGCAGAGCGCTTTGATGAGATCCATGAATATGCAGGCTATGTGATCTTTGGCTTGATTTCATTGCGCGTTGTCTGGGGATTGATTGGTCCGGAAAATGCGCGATTTAGGTCATTTTGGCCGAGCCCTCGTGCGGTGCGTGCGCACCTCGGCGAAGTGATTCGGGGGAAGCACACACCAACAGTGGGACACAATCCGGCCGGTGGCGCGATGATTCTGGCACTTCTTGCCACACTGCTTTTGGCAGGTTTGACAGGCTATACCGGACAAACAGATCAGTTTTGGGGGATTGAATGGATTGAAGAAACGCACGAATTCTTTGGAAATCTGTCATTGATCCTGGTCGGCGTACATGTGACAGCAGTCGTGCTGATGAGCCTAATTGAAAAACGAAACCTCATCCGGGCCATGGTCACCGGCCGATACACGGCGCAATCAGCGGCATCCCAGGATTGATAGAGCCCAGTGCGTGCTCTCCCCACGCTTAGCAAGAGAGTACGCATCCGTGCTGTTAGCGACACAACACTGTCATCTTGTTCTGGGACGCTTGTCCGCTCTGAGGAGGAGATGACATGCGGTCTATTGTCATGGCATGCGCTGGAATGTTGGTACCAATCACAACAAGCGTCGCAGAAACCAGCACCGTCTCAGGGAGTGTGGTTGCACATTTCGAGACCTGCGACCATTTCGTGGTCCAAACAACAACTCAGTATGTCCTGTTGCAGTGGTCAAGCGGCACAAGACCTGGTCTCAAGACAGTCATTACCGGATCGCTCGATCACACCTTACGTGCCCCGCAACCAGTCCAGCTCGACCAGTCATCGCAGACTAGTGACGTTTGGATCGAAGCGGTATTTCCACGATCAACACTGTCCCTGTCTGAAATCAAAGATCCGTGTCAATGCCAGTAACATGATTGACTTGAGGATAGATCTCCTCTAGGTACTGCTTTGCCACGCGATCCCATCCTCGCGATCGTTCAGGATGAATCGGCTCCGTAATCAATGCCTCGACGGCCCTCACCCACGTCTCCACCGGCGCATCACCGGGAATCACAGAGACAGCCGTCAACGGACACTCTGCCGCACCTACTGCATCACTGATCACACACGCTAACCCGGCGGCACGCGCCTCCAACACCACCATGCCAAACGGCTCTTGACGCGCTGGATGGACTAACACGTCAAAGTCACCATAAGGTACGGTCTGCATCCATCCAGCCCAGATCACGTTCGAAACGTTCAGCCATGCACGTGGAACTTCCGATGGGTTGACGCCGATAACGGTCAGGGTATACCGAGGATCTGAGACAGACAGTGCCTCGATCAGGGCAATTGCGCGATCAAGCCCCTTGCGCTTCCACTCCTTCCCGACAAACACCAATCGATGTTGGCGATCGTTACGCAAGGCCTGCGGTGCATCAACCCCTGGCCACGCAACCTGTACGCAACGATCGCGTAGTGAAGGATATAGGTGCTCCAGCGCACTCTGAATCTTTCCAGACACTGGACACACGACCTGCACGTGATCAGCAAGCAGCTCCTCCGCCTCCATGGCCAGCCACTGCCTGACTCGAGTTGACCATCGACGGTACCACGGTGCTGCGTGTAAATGTCCCATTGGAGGACCGTGAAACGTGGTGACCTGATGTGACAGACATCGCTCATGACTGTGGACGATCCCAAAGCTTGCGCGATCTGTCGCAAGAACCGCTTCAACACGTTGTTGAAACTCGCGCATTGCTCGCCACCGAGGGCGGGGTGAGGCAGGTCGAACGTGGACTATCTCGATCGCAGCATCAACGCTGTCATCGACAACTTCACAAATGACCCGCACGCGAACGCCATAGGCGACGCACTGATGGGCCAATTTCCAAACATAGTTTTCCATCCCACCCACAGGACCAAACCGGCGGACAAGATGCGTGACCGTTAGGGAGGTTGGCATCAAGGTGCCGTGTGAATTGGCCGCATGGAGAAGGTACGGATTCCTTGCTCCAAAACAGACAGAGCAAGCTCGGGGTCCATCATGCCGCGATCGACTAAGTCTTGGAGATAGGATCGTAACGCTTCAAGCTCAAGCGGATGATCGGCCAGATACTGCGTCAGAGCGGAAGACGTCAGATCGGCATGGTTCCGAAACTGATCAGAAAATTCAGGAGACAGCGTGGCGCGCTGTTGTTCGGTAATCAATGGCGAGATGTCGAGTCCAAAGGCCTTCGCAATGTCAGCTGCCTCGAGAGCGACAACGGGAGAGGAGAGACACGCCAACATGAAGACTCGTGTTGCCTTCCACCGAAACACACGAAAAGGCTTTATTCCTGCCACACATCGCCTCATTTTCAGGTTAGCATCCCTAATAAATACCTAAAACATCCGCAAACCGTATCAAGCTTATGGATATTGAGCACCTCAAGGAACTCATTGCTGATCACAGCAAACATCCGAGAAATAAACAAGTTTTAGAGACTTGGACACACACGTGCGAAGGCAAAAATCCGTTATGCGGAGATGAAATCTGCATCAGGCTGCAAATTGAACAGGCACAGATCGTTACCGCGGCATTCCAAGGCCGTGGCTGTGGAATTTCACAGGCGTCAGCTTCGATTTT
The DNA here is from genome assembly GCA_009922705.1 of Gammaproteobacteria bacterium. GTDB lineage: Bacteria > Pseudomonadota > Gammaproteobacteria > Pseudomonadales > Litorivicinaceae > HIMB30. The sequence goes on along the minus strand of RFUY01000008.1, from coordinate 21,692 downwards.
AACAGAGACAGTGCAAGGACTATCGATCACCGATTGTCTGCAGATCTATGAAACGCTTCATGCCAAGATTCTGAATCAAACTCCCCCCAACCTTCCCCCGCCACTGCATGAAGTTTGGGAAGAACTCGAACCACTTGTAGAAATTCGACTAAATCCAATGCGGGTTAAATGCGTAACACTCGCGTGGCACACACTTCATCATGCGCTCATCGGTCTAGACACGGCGTCTAGTGAGCACTAATTCGAGGGCCTCAACTTGCTGTAAGTCTCGGGATCATCGATATCTACCAAAATTCCGTCATCGTCGACATCGACAGCAGCGACAAGATGAGGGTACCGATCAAGAAGAACCCGAGCGCCAACATCCCCAGAAAGCGAGCTAAGCTCTCCAAAGAATCGCCGACCGACCACGACCGGATTCCCACGCTGCCCGCGACTGCGAGCAAAACACAGAGCACGTCCCTCCGCGGGATCAAACGCACGCATTAACTGCGTAATCGTTGTCTTCGTCACAAGCGGCATATCACCCAAGCAAATAACAACCGCATCGATTTCGTCGTCAAGATGTGCAAGAGCAATCCGAATAGAGGCGCCCATGCCTTGTTTCGGATCAGGATTCTCCACACACTGAAAACCAATTCGATTCAGAAGGCTTGAGACCACCTCCGCATCTCGTCCGACAACAGCAAGATACTGCTCCACTTGCACCTGAGCACCGACAAATGCGGCCGACTCAACAACTGTGGCCTCTCCCTTCCAAGGGAGAAGTAACTTATTTTGGCCCATGCGAGTGGACTGTCCAGCAGCAAGAAGGACAACAGCAAAACGCCACGGCCCCTTTCGGGAATCCTCGACGCGAGACAAGCCGCGTGCGGGACTGTCTTTCAAAACGCCACCAATCGCCAGCTCCGAAAGCATCGACTTATCAATCTGAATCCCCGCAATCACGCGTTCGAGCACCCAGTCAAACCCATTGAGAGCAGGTGATCGGGCGCACCCCGGTAACCCGATGACGGTCACCCCTTCAATTTTCCCTAAAAGAAGCAAATTTCCTGGGTCGACGGCAAGGCCCATTTGAATCACCTCGCCGCCACTCGCCTCAACTGCTGATGGAATCACATCTTGCCGATCACAGATCGCCGAAGCACCTTGAATCAAAATCAAAGTAGCGCCTTGATCAACCATTTGACGAATACAGGTTGTCAGCGCCCCAACGGCATGCGGTACTCGCGTTTCAGTAAACGACTTCACCCCCAATGACTGCAACCGCGCTTGCTGAATGGAAGCTGTCTTCTCATAAACTTTCGCCCTTAACTTTGGCAAGGTCGTTTGAATCAATACTGGGCGCTCACAGGGCTTCCAAGGGTGGACTCTCAATGCAATCTCTCGGATCAGCGCCTTGCCATGCTCAAGGATGTCTTGACGTAGCGCGAAAGGAATAATTTTTAACGTCGCAACCAGCTGCCCCGAGTCCACTCTCGTCCATGGCTGTAACACTGCTAGCGTAAGCGCCTCGTCGATGCGATTGAATTCCAAGACCTTGGATGATTCGCACCAAAATAGCCCCGCGCATTTAGCCTTAAAGTTCACGCGTCCACCAACCGCTATTTCGACAGTGAACTCATCCGCTGTCACGAGCTGAGACAGTTGCTCTGCAGCCTCGTTCTCATCGATCTCATCCGCATTCATTCGAATGACAGTGACACCGGAACAGCCCTCGTTACACAGAAAATGACAGTCTTCTGCTGTGAGTACGTGACCCTTGCGGAAGGTGCGATTTCCGAGGGAGAGGCCGTGCGCAAGCAGGTACCCCTCCGCATTTTGGGTGGCGACTTCGCCAAAAAACATTATTTTCTACGCCAGCGCGCGACGATCTCAGCCATGATTGCCAATGCAATTTCTTGAGGAGTGCTGGCACCAATGTCGAGTCCTATCGGTGCATGCAGTCGTTCAATAGACTCAGAGGTCAACCCGAGGGCTTTAAAGCGATCCACGCGTTTTTTATTTGTTTGCCGCCCCCCCAGAGCGCCGACATAAAAAGCATCACTCTGAAGCCCCCTGACCAATCCAGGGTCATCAAACTTCGAATCATGCGTGAGAGCGACAACGGCACATCCTGCATCGAGTAGAGACTCAGTGAACACATCCTCTGGCCAGGCAGAGACAATGGTGACCCCAGGGAACCGCTGAGCATTGGCCCATGACTCCCGTGGATCGATCAGAATCGCTTCAAAATCGAGAATTTCAACGAGCTTAACCAACGCTTGCGCAATGTGTACACCACCGATAATGAGGATTCGTGGGTTGGGCAAAAACGGCTGAACGAACAGGTTGTCCCCTTCTAACCGTGCACCGCCAATTGACTCAAAGTCAGAGACATCCCCCCACCGACGTTCGACTGTTGGGCTTCCAGACGGATCACGCTGAATCTCTCTGATGAGAACCGCGCTCCGTCGTGCGTCGATTAAGTTCACGCACTCATGAACAAACGTGTCATCGCTAAGCATTGGCTCGACAAGAATACGAATCGTTCCGCCACAGGCGAGGCCAACTTCAAATGCCTCATCATCCGTTACCCCGAATGACAGTTCGCGGACCGTCCCCTCCGCCATCGCGTCGCGAGCCTGACGCACCACCGCGCCCTCAACACAGCCGCCAGAGACTGAACCCACAAACTCACCTTGGGCATTAATCGCTAGAATCGAACCCGTTGCTCGAGGCGCAGATCCCCAGGTTGAGAGCACCGTCGCCAAAGCCGTAGGTTGACCCTGTGCCTGCCAGTCCAGCAGTGCCCGATAGATGTCGATGTCGCGATGAACAATCACGACTCAATCCTTTGTTATCAGAACCTTATCTGCAAAAAAAACTTCTGTCAGAAATTCTCGCATCAGGATCAAGGCATTCGTGTTATCCACCTTTTCTGAGGAAATGTTTTGAGAGGCGAGAAGTGTCTGCAGCACGTCCACAATCAGACGCGCTGTTTTTGCCATCTCTGACCCTAAATTTGCAGGCAGCCGATCGTCAGTCTCATACCAGGTCGCCAGTGTTTCAGCCCCACTGATGAAGTGTCCCAAGTAATCACGAATGTTCGCACCTCCCGGCCCAGCACCTTCTTGACTTCTGCCTTGAGCGGCGTACGCCAACATATACTCATACGCTTCTTCAACTTGCTCTATTGCGACACCCAGTGCTGCGCGATCAGCCATATTTGCTCCTCATGAATGTTCTTTTGTCGATGGATTGTAACGGCCTGCGATCATAGAACGCAGTAAGTCACGATGCTCAGGTAATAATGAGAAATAAAGATGCAACAAAAACATAAAAATAAGCGCCAGCGCACCAAACCCATGCCCCGTATACACCAAGCCCCAAGACTGGTCCGACAGCAAACTAGGATCACGATCCCACATCGGGGTATCAAGCTTTAATGTCATTAAGATCCCGGTGGCAATAAGCGCAATAATCACGACGGCGACACCCCAATGGTATAGCTTTTGTCCGAGGTCATATTTTCGATCGTTCGAGGCCACGAACTGCGGATCCGAGATAGCCTTCAAGTCCGATAAATCGGTTCGGTTCAGCGCCATATCAGACAGACGTAAGGCCGTGAAAACACGCCATAAATGAAAGAGGATTGAGGCCGTTAACACAAAGCCTGCAATCCAGTGAATATCAACCCACTCAAATTCAATCCCAACGATTGGCAGGAAGGCAGTGAAGAGGCAAACCAAAATGGCGACCGACATCACCCAATGAAATAGACGCTCCGCCGTTTGGTGACGTGGGGCACCAACCTCAGACGCCGACATGCATGCTCCTTATTGTAAGTATCGATCACAAGCTATTGATCAGAATTGATCAGCGTAGAGGCCCGGCGAAGCCGGGCCCGTACTATGAGATGCACTACGATCACGCAGGCTGCGGCGACGAAGGGAATCCAGAGAAGATCCCATGACACGCCAATTAGGAGCTTCTCCCCCCATACAGATTTTTGATAGCGGAGAAAATCCATCGTGTCCCTACTACGCCGACAGCGAACCCACCGCACGACGAGCCAACTTACCCATCAGCGGAATCTTAAAGTGATTGTAGTTCAGGGGCTTGGCACCTTGAGACGCCACCCGCTCGATCAAAACGCCTAAATCATCCGATGGCTTTTCACCAACGACAAGATCTTCAACGTTACTGAGACGTCTTGGCGTACATTGCACTGCACCGCATGCAATCTGCAGTTTTTCAATGGTTCCATCCGAAGCCACTTTCGCGGCCATCGCAACATTGACCAGCGCGAAATCCCAAGCCTGTCGATCAGCAGCTTTTTCAAAATACTGCTTAGAACCAGCCCAAGTTTTCGGGATCTTAATCTGAACCAAAAGGTCTCCTTTATCCCGTTCGACTGCAGTCATTCGTTCGATGTCAATTTCAGGTCCGACGAAAAACTCGGCCGCCTTCACTGATCTCACCTTACCGCCCCGTGCGATCACCATTTCTGCGTCAAGCACCGACAACACCGGCGCCGCATCAGACGGCGTCACGGCAACACATCGCTTGGCTTCGAAAAGCGTATGCTCCCGATTCATGGCCGTTGGCGTGTTGGCATAGCAGGTATTACCCCCAGCCCGATAGCATGGAAATCCGTCACGATAATAGGAACACCGAGTGTCCTGACAAATATTTCCACCAATCGTTCCCACATTACGAATTTGAGGGCTCGCAATACGACTTGCGGCGCTCGCAAGTGCTGGGAAAGCCTCTTTGATCAACGCACTTTCAGCGATTTCAGTCAGAGTCGTCATTGCACCAATGGCAATGTGATCACCTTGATCTGAAATCCCATGGAGCTCCTTGATCTGAGCAATATCCAAGACAATCTCTGGACGCTTTACTCGGTCTTTGAACCAATCAAGACTATCCTTCCCACCAGCAATCACCCAGGCATCCTCTTTGTGTTTTTTCAAGAGATCGGATGCTTCATCAAGCGTTTGCGGCTGTATCAACTCAAAGGCATGCATCATGTCTGTCATTTTTATTCTCCTTACTGACAGTTCACTTGCAGCGGCTTGTGACTTTGCGGCTGATTGTTCAAGTGGTTGATAATCATGTCGGCAACAACCGGAACTCGATTGAAGACATGGCCATCGAGTGCGACAGTAATGGCATCTAAGTATGCAGACGATGCTGCGCCCATCACCGGCTCACCCATCCCCTTTGCCCCAACGGGATTATGGGGATCAATGGCACCCTCGACATACGACGCCCCAATATTGGCAGGCACGTCCAAATATGACGGTGGTTTAGCCTGGTAAAGACCCCGGACACCAGGACGACCATACTCAGGATCGTAAACCAGCCGCTCAGTCCCCGCGGCACCGAACCCCATGACCGCGGCACTACGCACCTGAGCTGCCAGACCTTTCGGGTGCAGCACGGTACCGACATCAGGTATCCCAAGATAGTCGACGACTTCAACACGACCCGTCTCAGTATCAAGTTCAATCTCGATGAATGCCGCTGCGAGGCCGGCTACAGTCCCTCCAAGTGGAAGTTTGTCCTTTGCCGCTGCAACAAGACCTGTCCCGGCAACTGCGGTTGCTGACGCTTTCGTCATTGGATTCAAGTCTTCATCGAGCGTGTGACCATCATACTTGCCACCAAGTTCAATGGCCTTCTTCGCGCATTCTGCAAAGGACATCGATTTGCCCCCAGCCTTCGCGACAACCGTCTCATTTGCGAGCTCATAATCATTCGGCGACCCACCCAATGACTGAGCGGCAATATCTAGCAATAAGTCCTTTGCTGCCGTGGCCGCCACATAGTTCGTACGAGTCATCGTAAACGAGGTATTTGATCCGAACTGCCCGAGGTTCCATGGCATATTCGCAGGCGATCCTCCACGCTCAATAACGCAGCGGTTCCAGTCATATCCCAAGATCTCAGCGGCCACTTTTGACGTATCCATGTAGGAATACGTGCCTAAGTTACCGACCCCCGTATGAATATGGAGAACACCATCAGTCGTAATCCGGACCAGACCATCGAAGCCCTTTGCACCAGCCGAGTGGTAGCACTGTCCAATTCCGACTGCGCGGATCTTGTTACCGATCCGTTGTGGACCATTTTTCCGGCGTTCCTCGTAGTTGAACAGCTTCGCGCCTTGTGCAAGCGCATCTTTCAGATATGCACTGGTTATAGGCGTTTGCTTGGCGCCAATTTTTGCACCTTCGCCACCACCGCCTGGAGAATTCACCATCCGCAGCTGCAGTGGGTCTAGCCCAAGCTTCAGTGCCGCCTTGGTCATCAACGGTTCCATGATATTCGCGGTTTGATTTTCACCAGGTCCGCGCTGCGGGCCTTTCGGTGGCGTATTCGTGAGCACAGGAATACCCCGATAACGCATTGCCTCGGGTTGGAACACGACAGAGCTCGCATCACCAAAGTTTTGGAAATCCCAGAAGCCACCGGTCGAACCATTGTCCTGGACCACAAATGCGTCGATTGCTTTGACGCGGCCATCTGCACCAAAACCAACTTTCACCCAGCCCTGGAATCCAGCCCGTGCAGAGCCGTTGTAATACTCCTCAGCACGGCTGATCCGCATCATCACCGGACGTCCACCGAGTTTTTTCGACATCAGGGCCGGAATGGCCATCACGGGATACGAGTATCCTTTTCCGCCGAAGCCCCCTCCGCAGAACTCTGAGATGAGAACCACATCTTGTGGCTTCATGCCAAGGTAGCCTGCAAGACTCGGGACAGCAAAAGATGAGGACTGCGTTGATCCCCACACGTGCACTTTGCCATTTTCCCAGTACGCCGCTGCCGAACGCGGTTCGAGTGCGTGGTGTGCGTGCGCCGACGAGACGAAGCTTTCTTCAAGCACCAGCGCACTTTCCTTGAACTTGGCCTCAAGATCGCCGAATTGCCAATCGATTGGGGTTTTCCCCATCGGTAACCGGTCTTCTCCCGCTAACGCAAAATCCTTTCCAGACCACTTGATCTCCTGAAAGTCGACGCCACGACGGTTCGCGACGTTACCGCCAACAATCGCATTCGGACCACCAGGCTTCAAACTGTCGAGTGGATCAATCACAAAGGGCAGTGGCTCGAGATCTAACTCGATTGCCTCGACAGCGTCTGCTGCGGCCTGTTCCGTTTCTGCCGCTACTGCCAAAATCGGTTGCCCAACGAACGCGGGGTTGTTCGACAAGATTTCGTGTGCGGCTCCACCTTTACTCGGCTTCAACTCAGAAGCGTCAAGGACAGCGATAAACCCAGGAACTTTTTTCGCTTTCGACGTATCGATATTTGTGACTCGCGCATGTGGCATTGGTGATGAGAGAAGTTTTACAAACACCATTCCATCTGCACGAAAGTCTTCGGCATAGCGTGCACGTCCTGTGACCTTTGCCTCGATATCTGGGGGCGTGTGGTCTTTTCCAAGAATCTTATAAGCCATGATTAAGCCCTCCCTACCGCGCGCATAACACCTTTCAAGTAGTGGTCATAAGCTCCACAACGGCATAAGTTGCCGGATAAGGCGTAGCGCACTTCATCAACTGTTGGATTCGGGTTCTTCTCTAACAGAGCAACCGCAGACATCACCTGACCCGGCGTACAGAAACCACACTGTGGTCCAAGCTCGTCAATGAATCCCTGCTGTACTGGGTGTAACCCACCCGACGCGCTCGCGATCCCCTCAATGGTTCGGATCTGCTTGTTCTGGACACGCATTGTCAGGGTTGAGCACGAATATTCTGTTTGGCCGTCGACAATGACCGTACAAGCACCGCACTCGGCGCGGTTACATCCGACCTTCGTGCCCGTCAAACCGAGCTTATAGCGAATGGTATGGGCCAATGTTTCGTTTGGCGCGACATCAAGCCGATGCGCTTTTCCGTTAATGTTCAGCGTAATGAGTTTCTCGGAATGGCGCGGGTTGGCCTGCGCTTGAGAACTCGAGAATAAGAAACCACTCGACGCGATAACCACTCCTGAACAAACGACACCCCGCAAGAAGGCTCGTCGCGACATTTCTGGCAATCGCCACGATTCTGGCTCTCCCAGAATATTTCCGGCAATCTCACGTGTCGCGGGCTCAGTTGAGTAATCATCCGCAGGATCTGGAGGGAGCATCATCCCCACGCCACCGCTGGTGGCATTTCGAACTTCCCAAGACATTATTGTTATCCTCCTTGGTCATAAGCTGCCATGTTGCACCGTATGGTTGGAGCCATAGCAGTCGTTTGACACTGCAATTCGTTTCTTAATGAGACCAATATCAATTGGGTATGCCCCTATAAGCGGGATTGATTGGCATCCTAACTTCGGTTGGTGAGGAGAGGTGAGCGCTCATGGAATTAAACAAAAGTCTAATTTGTGGCGCGCTCTTAGTCGTTGGAAGCCATGCCCTTGGGATGAGCCAGCTAGAAACTGAGTTACAAAACATCCGGCAAATCCCTTTCGGATACGTCGCCTCATGTCAGGATGGAGATCTGAAGATTGAAGGCCCCAGAAGCGCACGCTACTGGATTAGGTCTGCCGAGGTCTGCGCAAATCAACCGAATCAGTTTCAATTTTGTATTGCAGGGGCAACTGGCGAAGATCCAGAATCCGGTCGGCAAATTCCAAACTGCTCAGACCTCAAAGTCGAAGTGATTTAATGATAGGAACGTGGCATGCGAAGCGTGGTTTTGACGATTCTACTTCTCAGCAGTCCATCACTCTTCGCAGATCGACATTGTTCTCAAGGCTTAGGATGGTTGACGATTGTTCTGTCACGCATTGAGAAAACTCCAGAACTAGACACCTGTGCGACTCAACGCAACGAGCTTTTAGCCTTGATTGACGATGTCAAACAAGACTTTGAGCTCTGCGGTTGCCCGCAAAGTCGTCAGAAATTAGACCAATTAACGTGGTCAACGAGCCCAACGACAGCGCTTTGTCTTTCCGCCCGCTCCGAATTCCAGGGACAGATTTCTCAAATTCGTCGGTTTGCCAATGACGAGTGCGGCCACTGACTTCAAACGATCAGTCCGGTTCACTTTGACCGCACAATGAATTTTCGAAACCGACCAAACAGCCTAGCCGTGTCTCCAGTTTTGCGTGTGCTCAGCCGCTCGAGCCGAACTTCACGGTCGGCCATGCTCTCATAGCTTTTCAACATCGACCGCCCAATTGCCACTGAAATCATGACTTCCACCTCATTGTTGACGTCATCTTTGGGTCGAGTATACGCACGATGTGCATCAACGCAACATGTGCGGATTGCATTTATTCGGCTGGAGCGAGTGTTTTTTTAGATGAGATCTGCTCTTGAAATCGTTTTGCCACACGACCGAGCAATGCCGTGGAAATCGCAAAATTCACACCGCTATTCACATCATCACTCTTTGTGAAAATCGCTGAGAGCATCCCAACCAGCTCGCCCTCAGCATTCACCAATGCGCCTCCAGACGCGCCCGGATTCACGGCAGCATCGGTCTGAATAAAGTCTTCAACTGGGTTAAACCCGATGTTCTGGACACCCACTTGAGAGACCACGCCACAGGTCAAACTAATCCCCAGCCCAAAGGCATTGCCGAGCGCACAAACGTGGGCTCCAACCTGAGGAGGCAGGGCTGTCCACGCAAGAGATGGACCTTCAATCGAGACGCCAAGCAGCGCGATGTCCGTCTCCGAGTCGCTGATCAATCGCTGTGCAGGAACAATCCGGCCATCTGACAGCCGCACATCGATACGAGTAGCGCGATCGACAACATGCGCCGCCGTCAAAATCCAAGCGGTTTGCCCATCGGTTGGAGACCAAAAGAAGCCGCTCCCTTCCGGGGCAACGCCAGGAGGTGCCCCCAGTCCAGGTCTCGGAAATCCAGGCCATGTTGGAAGGACTGACACCACAGAAGGGTGGCTTCGCGCCCATGTCATTGGACCATGCTCTGCGACGGCGACTGTTGAACACCAGGCAATAAGCCCGACAACAACGATCCGAGCGATCACTCTGAACGAGCCATGGTCACAGACTTTAAGAAGCGAATGAGATCATCGCGGTCTTTTTGTTGCTTAATTCGCTGTACAGGCATTTTTGACCCAGGCGTCACAATGTCCGGACCCTCTCGAAACAGTGCGTCAATGGTGTCTTCAGTCCACACAAGATCCATCCCTAAGAGTGCATCCGAGTATGGGTACCCTGGCAACGTGCCTGCTTTACGCCCAAACACACCAAACAATGTCGGACCTGCGCGACGTTTTTGGCTTTCGTCAAGGGAATGACAAACACTGCACTTGCGAGCAAATTGACTCGCCCCATTCTCCAACTCGGCATCTGGATGAAATCGACGCGCCTTGTCTAAGGCCATCCAATCGGGAGGTGTAAAGGATTCAAAGGTAATGCGAGTGACAAAGTCGTCGAGTCCGGCCAGGACGATTTGCGACGCCTGATCCGCAAATTGAACACTAAATACGGGCCCTTTGACCGCCCTAAAGTCCCGATCAACTTCGCCGACACTGGCATCAGCAACAAGAATCCGTCCTTCAGAATCGCCAAAGGCAATACGCTCTGCCGCGCGATCAATGGTAATCGACAAGACCGGCGCACCATCGATCACATAATCGATGGCAGGGCCATTCCCAGAGAGTGATTCACTGCGCATTCGACCGTCGGCCGAGCCAAACGCTAGGACATCGAGGGTTTCATCGAGTGCCATGACATTGACCCCAAAGCCATTGCGGACCACGCTCCTGAGATATTTTTGTTGCTCCACATCCCACACACGAATGTGACCATCCCCGCCAGCGGTGTAGAGCTTGCGATCTGAGTCGGCAAACACGCTGGCATTGACAGGAGATAGGTGCTCTTTAAGAAATCCAATCGAAGACCCTGCGGTAACAGACCATAGGCCCGTCGATCGGTCCCAACTGCTTGATGCAAGCAACTGACTGTCTGACGAGAAGCTCAAATGCACAATTTTAGCGGTATGCCCCTCCAGGACACGAGGCGAGGGAGACTTGCCTGCACGAATCTCGGGAAGCGACCACAGCAAAATTAGGTTGTCATCACCACCGGTAGCCAGCCATTGGCCGTCCGGCGAAAAGGCCGCCGCGTTCACAGCGGCGTTATGACCGACCAACTGCACCTTTTCGACCATGTCGGGTATCGTCCATAACACCGCTGTGTAGTCGAAACTCGTACTGACAAGCTGACGACCATCAGCGCTCGTCGCCAGGCCTTTAATCGGACCACCATGCGCAGTGAACCGCTCAAACGCCTGAGCAGAGAGCGTCATACCAATCCAGAGGGCACATCCAGAGAGCGCCGCTAAACACATCCGTCGAAAAACCATAGGCATCTCGTCATTTTGATTATTGGGCTTTTGGTTGCGATTGTCTGGCAATTTTCAAGGGGCGACCAGTCTTTCGAGCGACGCGTCTACAGCGCGTTACCTTGACCCCGGTCAAGGCAGTTCACGCCAGACACGACCATACTGAACTCACATTGCCCTGATGGCGCCAGCCATCATTGTGTTGACTGCAGTTGCAGGGGGGCTTACGCCCCCAATTTTTTCTCCAAAGACACGAGCCATGGTCTTAAATCACTGGCGACTGGGCGACCGTGTTGCTCAAGAAATGCCAACAGTCGTTGCGCTGTTAGCGTGACAACCGCATCGGGCAAAATCTGTGCTGCCTGAATTTTTTCGAGCGACGTTTCAACGTCTCCAACCGCATAAGCCACATGCGCATCACTTGCCGCTGCAACAAATGCGCCTTCACGCGCGCAAGCCTCTAAAATCGCCATGCAATGCGGCTCACTCCCATGACGTGACACATGAAAAGAGCTGTTATTAATCTCGAGCGCAACACCATGCGCAACGCAAGCGCGAACCACAGCGTCAATTTCGATTGGATAGTTTGGGTTGCCTGGATGTCCAATGATCTGGACTCTCCCGGAGGCGATGGCCGCAATCATCGCTTTGGTATGGGTCAAGCGATCACTGGGCGGAAATACCGGTTCATGAAAGCTTGCAATCGCAAAATCCATAAATGACAACAAGGTCTCATTCGCATCAATAATCCGCGCATCGGGGACAATATTGGCCTCGATCCCTCGCAGCATGGCAACCCCATCCCGCACTCGCGGTAGCACACGCATATTGCCGAAGTGCCATGGGTGGGGCGAATCTGGCATCTCCGGACCATGATCGGTGATGCTAAACAAGTGCAATCCTTTTGCTTTCGCCGCTCGAAAATACTCATCCACCGTACTAAACGCGTGCGTACTGGCGACGGTGTGTGCATGTGTGTCAGTCAACTGGCGCATCAATCCCCCTTTTCTTCAGCGTAACCAGTAAAGATGTCAGCGTGTTGACGAGACTGACTAGGCCTCTGGCAATGGAATCCATTCGGTCTCACCGGGCACTTGCGGGAAACGTCCCTCTCGCCACTCTGCTTTGGCAGACTCCAAGCGCTCCCGGTCACTCGCCACAAAATTCCACCACAAATACCGGGGACCATCGAGTGGCTCGCCCCCGAATAACAGAACATGCACAGGCGTATGGAGTGCTTTGAGTCGGACAACACGCTGTGGATGGAGCACCAAAAGCGTTTCTGTCGGATAGGGATGCCCATCAATCTCGAGCGCACCCGTGACTGGATACAGTGCGCGCTCCTCCCACTGCGCTGGAATCTCAATGACTGCGCCGGCGTCGAGCGTCAGGTCGAGGTATAACGCATCCATCGGGAACGGGGTTGGTGCCCGGACTCCCTCGAAAGCCCCTAACACCACCCGACCACGAACACCTTGCCCATCAAACTCTGGAAGCTCGGTCGCTGGGATATGCAAAAAGTCAGGGTCGCAACCCTCCTGCGCCTTTGGCAACGCCAGCCAACTTTGCACGCCGAATAATGGACTCACACCGGCCCGCGAGACTGCGTCAGAGCGCTCCGAATGAACAATACCGGACCCCGCAGTCATTAAATTGATCGCCCCGGGAGTAATGAGTTGGCGCACACCCAAGCTATCCCGGTGCTCGATCTGGCCTGCAAATAAATAGGTGAGGGTGGCAAGCCCGATATGCGGGTGAGGCCGAACATCGATCCCCTGTCCCTGTAACAATTCTCCCGGGCCCATCTGGTCCCAGAAGACAAAAGGACCAACGGCACGCCGACCCGCAGAGGGCAGGGCACGTTTCACCTCTAACTGACCAATGTCAGAGGTGCGAGGGATGATGTGCGCTTGAATACTCTGTTGTGTCATAACCGATTCCTCCCACCGTCACTATGCCGACTACACATTGAATCAAAAGGCGAATTTAGGCCTTTAATTCAATCATGAATGGCACGAATCCGAGCGCCTTCCTTTTCCATCGCAAGCCGCGTATCGTGCCGCCATGCTTGCCGTCTGTCTGTTTGAACCCGAAATCCCCCCCAATACCGGAAACATCATTCGGCTCTGCGCCAATACCGGGTCGGATTTGCACCTCATCGAGCCATTGGGATTCTCTCTCGATGAAAAGTCAGTCAAACGTTCTGGACTGGATTACCACGACTTAACGCGTGTGCACCTGCATACCGATTGGCAGACCTTCCGTACAGCGGTCCCTGGACGTTGCATTGGTTTGTCGACCAAGGGTCAGCAGTCACACGCTGAGTTTCAGTTTGCACCCGGAGATCTATTGCTCTTTGGACCAGAAACACGAGGATTGCCCGACCACTTGCGTCAGACACCCGCAGTGGATGCCCTCGTGCGAATCCCGATGGTGCCGAATAATCGAAGCCTGAACCTCTCCAACGCCGTTGCGATCGTGCTCTATGAGGCCTGGCGCCAGCTGAACTTTCAAGGAGGCCACTAATGGCCCTGCTCACACTCAAAGGCATCGAAGTCGGATTTGGCGGCCCACCAGTGCTCGATGGTATTGATTTAGTGGTCGAGCCCGGGGAGCGGATCGGCCTCCTTGGTCGAAATGGCGCAGGTAAATCCACTTTGATGAAAATCATTGCGGAGGAACTCATCCCGGACAGTGGCGTCCGAAACCAACCTCAACACGTCACCATTGCGCGTCTCGAACAGGATGTTCCCCAAGGGGTTGCCGGCTCAATCTTCGAGGTGGTCGCTGCCGGGCTTGGCGCACTTACGCCAATCCTTGCGGCCTATCATCAGGCGCTGACACAAGTCAGCCACGATCCGTCAGACGCGACAATGGCCGTCCTTGAGCGTGCTCAACACGCGATGGAGGATGCGAACGCCTGGCGCATTGAACAAACCGTCGCACAGATTCTGACGCGATTCGCGCTCGACCCAGAGACCCAGTTCGATACCCTGTCTGGTGGAATGAAACGACGGGTCTTGCTTGCCCGTGCATTGGTGCGGGAGCCCAAGATCCTCTGCCTTGATGAGCCGACGAACCATTTGGACATCCCAACCATCGAGTGGCTCGAATCTGAAATCCGCCAGTTCCAGGGTGCCGTGGTCTTTATCACCCACGATCGCCGGTTTCTGGATGCCCTAGCAACACGCATCGTTGAGCTCGATCGCGGACGCTTAATGAGCTATGACGCCAGCTATCGGGTGTATCTCGAGCGACGCGATGCGGAACTTGCGGCTGAAGCGGCTGAACACGCGGTTTTCGACAAGAAGCTGGCTCAGGAAGAGGCATGGATTCGGCAAGGCATTAAGGCTCGGCGCACGCGCAATGAAGGGCGAGTCCGCGCGCTCGAACAATTGCGGCGTGAGCGCGCCGCACGTAGAGAACGGCAGCAAACCGCAGAGATGACTCTGGCACTCGCTGCAAAATCAGGACGCCTCGTTCTAGAAACCACCAATTTGGGGATGACCCTGGGGGGACGCACGCTGTTCTCTGGATTTCAGGCGACTGTTCTTCGGGGGGACCGCATCGGTGTCATTGGGCCGAATGGCGTTGGTAAAAGTACCTTAATCCGAACTTTACTCGGATCACTGAAACCCACCGAGGGTCATGTCCGGCAAGGGACAAATCTTGAAATCGCGTTTTTCGACCAACTGCGCGAACACATCGATGATGACAAAAGCGTGATCGACAACCTCGAGCATGGGTCTGACTTTGTCGAGGTTGGTGGGAGCCGAAAACACGTGCTTGGCTATCTTCAGGACTTTTTATTTTCGCCAGACCGTGCTCGCGGCCCTGCTCGCATGCTGTCTGGCGGCGAACGCAATCGCTTACTGCTTGCGCGTCTCTTCTTACGTCCAGCAAACCTTCTGGTGATGGATGAACCCACCAACGACCTGGATCTGGAAACACTGGATATTCTCCGTGACACGCTGCTCGCCTATCCTGGCACCCTCATTCTCATCAGCCACGATCGTGACTTCATTGACGAAGTTGTGACCAGCATATGGTCTTTTGACACGGACAATACGCTGCGTGAGTACGTCGGCGGCTACACAGACTGGGTCCGACAACGGCCAGCCCCGGGACCTGAACCGGAGAAAAAGGCACCCACACCCGAGCGTGCCACAACACAACAGCAAGAGGCGCCTAAACAGAAGGCCAAGTTGTCCTTTAATGAGCAGCGCGAACTCGCCACCCTGAGTGACACCATCGATCGGCTCGAAGCAGAAATTGCGGACCTTGAAGCCGCCATGCTCGACCCTGCATTTTTCACACGAGACCCTGAGGTGGTTGCGACTGAGACCGCGCATCATGCGGCCTTACAGCAGGCGCTGAACAACGCCTTTGAGCGCTTTGTTGAGCTCGACCGCTAACCCATAACCCCCAAAACTGATCTTGATCAAGCAACCATCATCTCGGGTCAATCGGTGCATCTGCCGTACGCTTAGCCTAAGGACACCAACGTAGGAGATTTGTGATGGGACACCTTGATCATGAGACCTTTCAAACCCTCTGGCCCAGTATTCTGGTCGTCGTTGCGATGATCGGAGCCATGGGTTGGGGGATCTGGAAAGCGATCCACCTGATGCAATCGGATCGCACCGGACAGTAAGCTGAAACTGGTAGAGCCCGAGTGCACTTGTTAGGATTTGCGAATGTGGAAACGATATCTTCTTTGCGCTGTAATCTTAACGGGTGCGCTTAACGCGCAAGCTCGGGACTTTACGTCGAATGACACAAGCCAACCCTTTTGCCAGGACGCCCTATCCATCCTGAAAGAATTTGGCATCAGTGTCAGCGCATCCAGTATGACGACCTGCTCCCTTAGGGTCCTTGGCGGTGTTTATCTCGAGTTTGATCGTCCCACTGGACGGAGCCTCGAGGTGGAAATCAAAAGTGACCCGTATCGCATGTTCGTGACCGAAAACAACGCCTCAATCGGTCGGTGTTTGCGGCTGAATCCACGCTCAATCGAGCGAAACGTCCGCGAACGAGACTGTTGAGCACTCGGCAGGTGCAGTAAACTCGAATGACGAGGCACCCTATGCAACCACGTTTGAAGTTAAAGCTCATTCTGAACGATGACGCCACGCTCTTGGGCCCAGGCAAGGTGGCGCTATTGGAGGCCATCCAACGCGAACACTCGCTGTCGAAAGCCGCAAAATCCATCGGAATGTCTTATCGCCGTGCATGGAACTTAATCGCGGAGCTCAATGACGCGATGGCTGAGCCGGTCATTAGCACGCAAACAGGCGGCCATGATGGAGGGGGATCGGTCGTCACAGAGAGCGGACAGGCATTGATCTCGCTCTATCATCAACTCGAAACCGTTGCCAATGACGCCACTGCATCGCTGCGTGACGCCCTGACAACACAATTAAGACGGCGCGATTAGGCGATCGCGGCGAGCGCAGCTGCGTAATCAGGCTCTTGCCCGATTTCTGGGACCAACTCTGTGTGCGACACACGACCTTGCGCATCGATGACAACAACGGCGCGAGTGGTCAAGCCAGCCAATTTCCCGCTCAGGATTGAGACCCCATAGTCCTCTGAGAAGCTGGACCGGAAGGTCGACCCCGTTTTGACCCGCTCTAACCCCTCAGCGCCACAGAACCGCGCTTGGGCGAACGGCAGGTCGGCACTCACACACACCACATTGACATTCTCCAATGCGGCCAACTCTTCATTAAATCGACGCGTGCTCTTGGCGCAGGTCGGCGTATCGATTGATGGAAAAATATTCAAAATCAGGGTGGAGCCAGAAAACTGGTCTAACGTGATGTCGGATAAATCAGCACCTGTCAGCGTAAAGGCGGGTGCGGGTTGACCCACAGCGGGTAACCCGCCATCGACTTGGATTTCGGTACCGCGATGTGAAATGGTCACAGCCATGATAAGCCCTCTCTGGGTTGGAACATTGTGAGCTCATGATGGGCTCAGGACAAAAAGTTTCAATCTTTTATTGTCCGCGAAACAAGGAGAGGTATTTTTCATACCCACGTGCGCTCAATGACGCTTTGGGAATGAATTCAAGTGCTGCCGAATTAATGCAGTAGCGCAATCCGGTAGGTGCAGGACCATCATCAAACACATGTCCTAAATGCGAATCGCCGTACCGTGACCGGACTTCTGTGCGCAACATCCACAGCTTGCGATCCTCGCGCTCCACAATGAAATGCGGATCAATGGGTTGCCAAAACGAGGGCCAACCGGTTCCAGAGTCGTACTTGTGCGTCGAACTGAACAAAGGCTCACCGGAGACGATGTCAACGTAGAGCCCTTCATCCTTATGGTTCCAATAGGGATTGTCATACGCTCTTTCAGTCGCGTCGTTTTGCGTGACCTCGAATTGGAGTGGTGTGAGCTTGCTCCGAATCTCAACCAAAGACGGTTTGCGGTACGGACTTTCCTCCGGCATCACCGGCCGATGCGCAAAAATCTGAAACCCGTCCCAACCGGTCCAAGTCGCGTCCAAAAACTGATCACGGCCTGAGCGGAACCGATAAAACTTATACCGGTAGGCGGCGTTGATGTAGTAGTCCTGATGGTAGTCCTCTGCCGCATAGAAGGGTTCGGCCGGCCGAATTTCCGTCACAATCGGTCGTTTAAAGATCCCCGAGGCATCCAAGAGCTGCTTGGAGACAAGTGCAGACATCAGCTGGGTATCATCATGCGCGAAGATCGCCGTGCGATAGTGTGCCCCACGGTCGACAAACTGACCGCCCGGGTCTGTGGGATCAATTTGTCGCCAAAATGTCTCGAGGAGGGATTCATAGGATACCTGTGCCGGATCATAGGTGACTTGGACCACCTCAAGGTGACCGGTCCGTCCAGCCGAGACCTGCTCATAGGTCGGATTTTCCTCTGGGCCACCCATATAGCCAGAGATCACGGACGACACCCCGGGCATGGATTCAAATGGAGGCTCAAGACACCAAAAACATCCGCCAGCAAACGTTGCAACACGGGTCTCAGCCACCACGTGGACGCTGAGTAAGAGACAAAAGCAGAGAACGCCGAAACGTCGCATAAGCTCCCTTCCTATGAGACTTAAGTCGAAGTATGCGCTGTTCGTCGACGCTTGGAAAGCCTCTCAATCAACCGCCCATCGATGACCAATAGACCAGAGACAATCAGCACATACGCAAGCAGCTCTGTCGATCCAAGTCGCTCCTCTAAAAACAGATACCCAAGCACAGACGCCGAGACCGGAACCATGAACGTCACCAGTGCTGCATTTGAGGCGCCAGCACCCTTTAACACCCGGAAAAACAAAAATAACGCCACTGTGGTGGAGAGGAACCCCAATCCGATCCACGCCGCCCAGACTGGGGCACTTGGCATCGCTAATCTCCACGGTTGCTCAACCACAAGCACCACTGGGACCAGCCACAGGACGGAATAACAGACTTGGCCAGCCGCATTGAGACTCACCGGATTCGCCTTGAGCCGCTTGGCATAAATCGTTCCCAACGCGTAGCAGGCTGTGGCTGTCAACCCGGCGAGCTGCCCCAACACCGAAGACCCTCCGAATAAGGCATCTGGACCAATCAGGACCACCACCCCCGCAAAGCCTGCGCTGACACCCACCAGCTTCCCGGCTGTTAAACGCTCATCGGTAGTCAAAAAATGCGCAAATACAACCGTCATAATGGGCGTCATCGCATTGATGATACTTGCCAAAGATCCCGTAATCAGAGTCTGGCCAAACGTGATGAGGCTAAATGGGATCGCCGTATTGACCAATCCCAAGATCGCAAACGCACGCCACTGCGTCATGAGCGGCCCAAAGGGTTGCCGCAATAACGCGAGTGCCGCCAGTAAGCCAAGCCCCCCAAGACTGAGCCGCCCGAGGACAGCGGTCAACGGAGGTAACTCAGTGAGCAATACCTCAACGAAGAAAAATGAGCCGCCCCACAGGACCGACAAGCAGACCAACCGCACCCAATCAGAAATTGCCATCACGACTCACACCTTACGTGGCCGCAGAGTACACTAGCGGCCATGGATGATGCGATGACAACTTCTGAAGACTGGTTGAGAGCGGAGAATTGGCAATCCGTGTTGGCGGATCCCGACACTCTGCCAGATGAGATCCGAGCCCACCTAGCCGCTGAAAATGTCCTCACGGAAGCCACGTTGGGTGGTGCCGCAGCACGCGAGGATCTGTTGCGAGAGCTCAAGGCATGCATTCGAGATCTCGATGATTCTGTGCCCGTGGATGACGGCCCCTACAGATACTGGCAACGCTATCAAGCCGGCGCAGAGCATCCCGACATGGTGCGACAACGACTGCCCGAGGGCCCAATCGAAACCCTACTGTCTGGCGATCAGCGGGCTAAAGGACATCCGTATTATGACCTCGCGCATGCGGAACAAAGCCCAGACCACACCCTATTTGCAATCACCGAAGACTGCCAAGGCGCGGAACGCTATACCCTGACGCTCTTTCAAGCAGGAACCGAAATCGTTGTCGATCATCCACTAGAGGATCTGCGTGGTGATTTTGAGTGGAGTGCAGACTCCCAAGCGCTGATCTACACGCGACTTGACGACCACCAACGACCCTCAAGTGTGTGGTGCCACAGACTCGGTACACCGCAATCAGATGACCATTGCGTGCTGACACTCGATGATCCCGGCCGCTTTATCGGGCTTGGAAAAACCAGCTCTGAACAATTCTTGACCCTCGAGATCCACGATCACCAGACCACGCAAACGTTCCTGCTGCCTGCCGATCTCTCTCGACTCACGCCATGGCCAGTGACCGAGTGGATCGAGGGCTTGGAATATGATCTCGAAGACACCGGAGATGCCTTGCTGATTAAGGCAAATTGGGGGCATAAAGATTTTCAGCTATTCACAGCACCCTATCCCGAGAATGGGCACTCTGCGCACCCGGATACTTGGAGGCTGCTGTGGACCCCAGACCCAGGTCATTTGCTCTCTGATGTTGAGGTCTTACAGACCCATTGGGTGCTTGAGGTTACTCGCGAAGGGATCCCGCACTATTGGATTGCACAGTCTCAGTCAGGGACCTTTGCATTGAGTAGCGAGCTCACGCTAGACACGGACATCCATGATGCCCATCTCGAGGCGTTACCTGGCTTTCAGCGCACCACGATTCGATTGCGACGCTCAACACCCTGTCAGCCGACAGAGATCCTAGACATCGATCTACTGACGGGCGAGCGGCAGGTCAGAAAGCGTATCGATCCTCCCAATGGGCACACCCTGACAAATTATCGCGCAGAGCGCCGTGCTGCCATTTCGTCAGATGGGACACCGATTCCATTCACGCTCGTCCACCATGCTCAGACGCCACTCTCTGCGGAGACACCGATTGTTGTCACCGGCTATGGCGCCTATGGCATGAGCCTAACCCCTGGCTTTAGTGCATTTCGACGGAGTCTGCTGACCCGAGGCGTCCTGCATGTCACGGCGCATGTCCGCGGTGGGATGGAAGGGGGCTATCAGTGGTATGAGCAGGGCCGTGGCGCCGAGAAAGACAATAGCTTCAACGATCTGATCGCCGTGGTCGAAACGCTCTTTCGCATGGGCATCGGGCGCGCTGGACGCGTGCTACTTCATGGAGGGAGTGCCGGAGGCATGCTTGTCGGCACAGTGGTCATGCGACGTCCAGAACTGTTTGCCGGGGTGATCGCAGACGTCCCTTTCGTCGATGTGCTTGCCACTATGAGCGACCCATCGTTGCCCCTCACACCACCCGAGTGGCCTGAGTGGGGGAACCCCTTGACCTCCGAGACTGCGCGGCGGCGCATCTCCCATTACAGCCCGACCTTGCTCGTGGCAGCACGGCACTACCCTCCAATTCTTGCCACTGCAGGGCTTTCAGATCCTCGCGTCACGTATTGGGAACCTGCGAAGTGGATTGCACGACTGAAGCGGATGGGTCAAGGCGGACCCTTTCTCCTCTCAACGGAAATGGCCGCAGGCCATGGGGGGCCGTCTGGCCGGTATGCCGGTTTAGATGACACCGCGCGCCTCTACCAATTTATGCGTCATGTCCTGGCACTCCCGGAGGCACCGTGTTATGACCTCTGAGATTCCTTGGCGCACTCTGCAACACGTCTTACTCGACATGGACGGCACCTTATTAGACCTCCATTACGACGCGACCTTTTGGATCAAGACTGTCCACCGGATCGTGTCAGAAGCCACCGGCGAACCAGAGGCATCCATCAAGGCACGATTTGAGGCGGCACTGGCCCAACATGAGGGCGCACTCACCTGGTATTGCACCGACTACTGGGCCGACTTTTTTCAGATTGATCTGCTTGCGGCAAAGGCCCAGCTCGCCCACTTAATCCGATT
>RFUY01000070.1 GCA_009922705.1 Gammaproteobacteria bacterium | reverse complement strand
ATTTTCCGTGTTTCATTCGGCCCGCCGCATTGATCCGTGGGGCAATTTTAAACACCAAGTCAGACACGGTGACCGGAGTTTGTTGATTTTTTTTACCGCTTCTAGAGCGGAGAGTTTGTGCGCATTCTTCATTATTTTTCCTCCACCCTCATGCAGGTAGGGCTAATGTTTACTCTAATCTCTTAAAGTAGCACTTGAGACAGGCCAAGGCACTCATCTCAATTAAATACTAACGCCGGGGACGCCATGCTGAAACGTCGAACCCTTTCAGATCAAAAAATATTCGTTTACTAAGGATTGCGATCTTTCTACCCACACCTAATGAGACGAAGCTCAGCCTACCACGCCTAATATGTCTTCTATTACAAGTGGCCATCAACCACTTCACTCGACGTCTCAAGCCGCTTGGGCCACGGAAAAGACACCAGTAATTAAGATTGGCATGTCTATCACGCGAAATGAATTACTAGACTGCCAATCTTATCGTTTAAATGGGAGAAAAATTCCTGGCTCCAGAACCTTCAATTTTACAGTCCCTTATCACCCTCTAGCTCCCTTGGACGAAGACGCCAAAAAATTACCAAAGCGGCTGTGTTTAACACCGCAACCATCATAAACGCGAACCCCCAACCTTTTTGGGACATGCCACCAAGCAAATCTAACGTACAACCAATAACAAGCGGCCCGATGAATCCGCCAGCGTAACCCATCATTGAATGCACAGCCAACGTTTGTCCACGCCTTGCTGGATCAGCGGTGCCAGCCGAACCAGCAGTCAATGAAGAGGAGTCCAGCCATATTATAATGCCATAAATTACTAATAAGATCATTGCGATTGAGTAAGACAGGCTACCAATAAAACCAATACTAGCACCGAGTACTATTGAGATTGCTATCGCTGCCTGAATGAGCCGGCGTCTGCCAAATTGAATAGCAATTTCGTTACCTATGACGCTCGCAACGGTGCCAATTAATCCAAGAACAGTCGCAACGATTGCGGGAGACAGGAGGTTATTCACTTCTCCTGTTGAGATAGCTACATAGCTAAGGAACGCTATTGCCCAACCCCGAACCGCACTCATTTCAAGCGTATGGATGGCATATGCGATTGAATAAGCCATAGAAGAACGGTTCTTTAGAACTGGTCGAAAGTCGTAAAGGTTTTTGCTGTTTAATAAACTGTTTTTGGCTATGTTTCTGCTCGGGACAACGAGCGACACACTGACCAGAGCAATAGTGGCGGACATGGATGCCACGATAAATGCTGCCTCCCAACCAGCATGAGACGCAATGAAGTCACCAGTGGCAAAAGACAACGCACCAGACGCTCCAATACTAGCAGCATGCCCAGCCGTAGCGCGGGACATAGTTCGAGCATCGACAAGGTCCGCTAAAAGTTTGAGCCCAGTCATGTAAGTACCGGCCCAACCGATACCAGTCAGTGCTCTTGCGATTATGGCTGACCAAAATCCTTCGGCGTAAATACCAAAAGCCAGATGGCCAATGATCGTGGTGCCCACACCAAAAAGATAAATAGATTTGGGGTCAAATCGATCAGTGAGAGTAACCAAAACCGGTACAGACAACATATAAGCGCCATAGAATATCGCCGTTATCCAGCCCGCCTCACTGTTAGATAGGCCCCAAAGTGGTATCATCACTGGCAACAATGCCGGCCAAAAAAATGCACCGATTTGGACCAAAACCTGCGCGACGCAGATTAGAATAACAAGACCCATCGTGTCCCGATCAGTTGAGTTATTTTTCACAGCTGAAGCAGGTCTTAGGCATAATTGCAACCAATTTAGAATAACGGGATATGGCGGAGAGACGGGGATTCGAACCCCGGAGGGGCTCTCACCCCAACACGCTTTCCAGGCGTGCGCCTTAAACCGCTCGGCCACCTCTCCTATATGGCCGAAAAGCTATCAGGCGGACGTGATTATGTAAACAGGTGAGACGACATTCACAAAAACTGATAATACCATCGCAAAACTGGCACCTCGAAGTTCTTTGGATATCGTTCATATGCACCCTATGAACGCAGATTGGAGCAAATCTATTGAATGCAAGCCTAACTTACCGCACACTGGTGCCATGATACGGATGATGTTGCAACTACTGGCGATAATGTCTGGACTTGGTGCTGGATATGCGATTTGGCGTGATTTGACCAATAACTATATCGCCAGCGCATCCCTAGGAAAGCTGTGGTATGAACATGCACCTCAATCGCTACAGTTGGCTGAAACAATCGTAAGCGGGTATATCGATCCCTGTGGTTTGATTGTGATATTGGATTGCACACCGCTGTTCTGGCATCCGGCTATCTCAACCTTGCTTGGATGGCCAGCTGCGCTGGTCTTTATCGGTTTTACAATTATTTTCGGTTGGCTTGGCACCCGGCACCAGCGGGGTATGGCGCGGCTGGATAAAAGACGCAGATCGCGACATCGCGACAAGTAACTCTACCCGGCCTCATCTGCGGATTTGCCTCGGACATGATCTTTATGAGTCAAGACCGTGTCGCAATATTATCGCGACTTAATTATCCCCCATCTTCAGCGCTTCAAAAAACGCATTTTGTGGAATATCAACCTTGCCGAATTGCCGCATCTTCTTTTTGCCTTCCTTCTGTTTTTCAAGAAGCTTTTTCTTGCGGGTGATATCACCACCATAGCATTTTGCGGTTACGTCTTTACGCAAGGCAGCGATTGTTTCGCGTGCGATTACTTTGCCTCCAATCGCCGCTTGCAAAGCCACTTTGAACATCTGTCGTGGAATCAAATCCTTTAGCCGAATGCAGATCGCCCGACCTTTGCTTTCGGCCTGATCACGATGCACAATCATGGAAAGCGCATCGACTGGATCGCCATTCACCAAAATAGACACTTTGACAAGGTCACCAGTCCGATAGCTGTCAAGCTGATAGTCAAAGCTGGCATAGCCACGGGTGATTGATTTAAGCCGGTCATAAAAATCAAAGACTACCTCGTTCAGCGGCAGCCGATAGACTGCCATCGCACGGTTACCGGTATAGGTCAGATCAATCTGCTCGCCACGACGTTCGGTACACAATGTCAGCACAGGCCCCAGAAATTCGTCCGGAGTCATGATAGTGGCCTTAATCCACGGCTCTTCAATCGAGGCCAGTTTGGTAACATCAGGCATATCCGCCGGATTATGAAGGTTTTGTTCACGCCCATCGGTCATGGTCATCTGGTAGACCACTGATGGCGCTGTCGAGATTAGATCAAGGTTGAATTCACGTGACAGCCTTTCGCGGATAACCTCCATATGTAGCAATCCTAAAAACCCACAGCGGAACCCAAATCCGAGCGCGGCCGAGGTTTCCGCCTCGAATGAAAATGACGAGTCATTCAACGACAGTTTTTCCAACGCGTCACGAAGAGCACTAAAATCATTTGTGTCAATCGGGAACAAACCGCAAAAAACCACCGGTACCGAGGGTGCAAACCCCGGCAATGCGGTATCACAAGGGCGCCTCTCATCAGTGATGGTATCACCAACCCGGGCATCAGCCACCCGTTTGACGCCAGCATTGATAAAGCCGATCTCACCAGGCCCGAGCGCATCGACGGCAGTAGGTTTCGGGGCAAATACGCCTACCCGTTCAACAAGATGCGTCGCACCGGTGGCCATCATGCGTATTTTCATACCCTTTTTCAGGACACCATGGCGTACCCGCACCAGAGTCATCACCCCAAGATAGGCATCATACCAGCTGTCAACCAGCAGCGCCTGCAAAGGGACCGCAGCATCGCCCTTTGGGGCGGGAAGCCGCGTCACCAGTGCCTCAAGAATATCGCCTACCCCGGCACCGGTTTTGGCCGATGCCAGAATGGCCTCATCAGCGGGCAAGCCAATCACATCCTCGATCTGAGCTTTGACCCGATCAGGTTCAGCCGCCGGCAGATCAATCTTGTTCAGCACCGGTACAATTTCATGATTGGCGTCAATCGCCTGATAGACATTGGCCAGCGTTTGCGCTTCGACCCCCTGGCTGGCATCAACCACCAGCAACGAGCCTTCACACGCCGCCAGCGAGCGTGACACCTCATAACCAAAATCAACATGGCCTGGCGTGTCCATCAGGTTCAACACATATGTTTTGCCATCCTTTGCGGTATAGTCCAGACGAACCGTCTGTGCCTTAATGGTGATACCACGCTCACGCTCGATGTCCATATTGTCGAGGACTTGTTCTTTCATCTCGCGGTCAGTCAGGCCACCACAAAACTGGATCAGTCTATCAGCAATGGTTGATTTACCATGGTCAATATGGGCGACGATTGAAAAATTCCGGATGTTGGCAATATCAGTCATGGTAAATATTTTTTAAGCTGTTGTGTCGCCTCAAGTTGGCGTCGTCTTGGCTTTGCTATACACTATTTCACATTGAATTGCCTTATTTATTCGTGCGTTCGGCGCCCGAATAAATATCTTTTTCCTGTTTACGCCTGAAGCGTGACAGTGTAGTCAAATTCTGAGTGGGGCTTAACCGCCCCTGCTGACTGCAACCCAAGCCCATGAGAAGCTGATGCCAAGTCCCCGTCATCAAAAATACCGTCCGTTCAACGGTCCCAATCTTGCTGATCGGACATGGCCAAATGCGCATATTGACACCGCTCCTATTTGGTGCTCGGTAGACTTGCGCGACGGCAATCAGGCGCTCATCCATCCGATGGACTCTGTCCGCAAGATGAAAATGTTCAAGCTTCTTGTCGAAATGGGTTTCAAAGAAATTGAGGTCGGATTTCCGGCGGCATCTGATACCGATTTCAACTTTCTGCGCGAACTGATAGAGGGCGGCCATGTGCCAAGTGATGTCACCATCCAAGTGCTGACACAAGCCCGCGAGCATCTGATTGATAGAACCATTGAATCGCTGCGTGGGGCACCAAACGCAATTTTGCATCTTTATAATTCGACAAGCACATTGCAGCGCCGGGTGGTATTCAAATCGGACCGTGACGGTGTCAAGCAAATCGCCATTGACGGCGCCAAGATGGTTGCGGACCACCTGTCCAAAAGTGACACTGGCTCATTACGGCTTGAATATAGTCCTGAAAGCTTTACGGGCACCGAGCTTGATTATGCGCTCGACGTTTGTGAATCAGTAATGGATGTGTGGCAATCATCAGCCGATAATCCGACCATTATCAACCTGCCGGCGACTGTCGAAATGTCGACCCCGAATATCTACGCCGACCAAATTGAATGGATGAGCCGGCATTTTTCCAATCGGGACGCAGTTATTTTATCATTGCATCCGCATAATGATCGTGGCTGTGCAGTGGCAGCTACGGAACTGGGGCTGATGGCCGGTGCCGACCGTGTCGAGGGGACTTTGTTTGGCAATGGCGAGCGGACTGGCAATGTTGACCTGATCACGCTTGGGCTAAATATGTTCACCCAAGGAATCGATCCTCATCTTGAATTTTCGGATATCAACAAACTGATTGAGACCGCCGAATTTTGCAATCAACTGCCCGTTCACGAACGTCATCCCTATGCAGGTAAGCTGGTGCATACCGCATTTTCAGGCAGCCATCAGGACGCCATCC
This sequence comes from Gammaproteobacteria bacterium, assembly GCA_009922705.1. Taxonomy (GTDB): domain Bacteria; phylum Pseudomonadota; class Gammaproteobacteria; order Pseudomonadales; family Litorivicinaceae; genus HIMB30. The sequence continues at coordinate 1,972 of RFUY01000070.1, read as the reverse complement.
GCAAAGGCATTGAAGCATTGGCCGAATCCAATGACGATGTGTGGGAAGTGCCATATTTACCGATTGATCCGGCTGATATCGGCCGCACATTTGAAGCCATCATCCGGGTCAACTCGCAATCAGGCAAGGCTGGATCGGCCTATTTATTGGAAGCAGATCACCATATTCGCCTGCCACGCGGGGCCGAAATCGAGTTTTCCGGCATTGTGCAAGACGAGGCCGACTCCACGGGTCAGGAAATTACTAGCCAGCGGATCTGGGAATTAGCCGAAGCGCATTACATCAAACCTGCCGGCCCATTCAAGCTGGTCAGTTTTGAATCAGGCCGCGCGAGCCGCGCCAGCGAGTCTGAGCGAGTGACCGCGACCCTACTGTACAAGGGCGAGGAAATCACCATCAGCGCTACCGGCAATGGGCCGATTTCGGCCTTTGTTGATGCGGTACGAGATCATTTCGGTCTGGCCTTCCGGCTTGCCGATTTTGGGCAGAACACAAGGTCAGCCACGTCCAAGGCCGAATCAGCCGCCTATGTCGAACTGACAATAGGTGACGATGAACCACGCGACGACCGTGATGGAAACAATTCAGTTTACGGCGTCGGCATCGACACCTCGATCACGCAGGCCCCCATTCGCGCGGTTGTCAGCGCGCTGAACAAGCTGGTATCGCGCGCCTAGCGGCTAGCGCCCCTGCCAGGCTGGCGTGCGTTTGTCAAGGAAGGCGGAAACCCCCTCGGCAAAATCAGTACTTTGATAAATCTCGGTGATAAGATCGCGGTCATCCGGCAAGGGAGCGTCATGCCGAAGTCGCCGCAGCCCCTCAAGGCTAGCGGCAATGGTCAATGGCGCCATCGCCGTCATCCGGGTCGCAATCTCGGTGGCGCGCGCTATCAATGCCGGCTTGTCATCGAGTAACTCATGCACAAAACCGCTGGCCAGCAATGCATCCGCATCCAACAATTCGGCGGTCAGAATCATATGCGCGACTCGTGATTCACCAAACAACGCCACTAACCGGCGTAAATTGGCAACCGCCAAACAATTGCCAAGTGTCCTTGCGATGGGCATACCAGCTATCGCACTGCGGCTAGCAAGACGTAGATGGGCGGCGGTGGCAATTACAAGCCCTCCACCAGTCACGGCACCATGAAGCGCGGCTATCACCGGAACACGGCAAGTTTCAATTTGTTGAATCACCGACTCCATTTTGTGTTCATAGGCCAGACCGTCCTCGACCGAGGTGAAATCGGTAAATTTGCTAATGTCAGTGCCTGCGGCAAACGCTTTGTCTCCGGCGCCACTGATCACGATGACCTTGATATTATCCGGATCATCTGCGGTGCCGGCGCGGCCACATAGTGCCGCCAGCGATTCATACATTTCAAAGGTCAGCGCATTCCGCGCCGCGGGCCGGTTCAAGGTCACGTGGGTAATACTGTTGTCATGACGGACCAACAATTCAGAATTTTCATCGGTCATCAGCGCGCCTTTAAATAGAAATACATGTCAACAACTAACAGGTGCGTAGCCGATCCATAGTCGCGAACCAGCACCACAATTTTTAGCCCCAAATAAGCGGCTGAGGAAGAACTGCCTATTCGTTGAGCGCGACCATCGCCGCATCAACCCCGCCTTTTTGATGCGGGATATTGGCCAAGGATAGCCCCATTTCAACACCGCTTAGCGTGCCAAGCAGCATCAAATCATTGAAATCACCAAGATGGCCAATGCGAAATACCTTACCAGCCAGCTTTGACAAACCGTTGCCAAGCGACATGTTGAACTTTTGAAGCACCCCAGCGCGGAACGCATCGGCATCATGCCCGTCCGGCAACAACACCGCTGTCAATGAACTCGAATAATCTTTTGGCTCTTGACACAAAACGTCAAGCCCCCATGCCTGAACCGCCCGCCGGGTGGCAGCCGCATGCCGGTCATGGCGACGGAATACCGCGTCAAGCCCCTCTTCATGG
>RFUY01000069.1 GCA_009922705.1 Gammaproteobacteria bacterium | reverse complement strand
TTAGGTAGATATGACAACGTACTACGTCACAACGTCCGGTTCCGACAGTAACAACGGGTTGACTGAAGGAACTGCGTTTGCAACTCCGGGTTACGCTGCTAGTCAGGCAACAACCGCTGGTGACAAAGTGTGGGTGAAAGCAGGTACTTACACACTCACAAGTACCACAGCGAATGTCAGCGGAGGTGCGTTGTCGATAACGGACAAGGTGGATTTTGAAGGATACGATGCAACCATCGGTGATCGTGCAGCAAAACCATTTCTCGATGGAAATAGCTTGTCTGGATCTGCGATTGTCTTGCTTCCGAATACGGCAAGATATGGAACAACGACACAATCATTCGGCTCGGCAGACTCAATGGCGACCCGAATCGCATCAGCGCGTGCGTGGATCACTCGCCTCGGCGGCGACACCATCCCTGCACAAATTTGACGGACAATCTCCGCCGGAGACTCAGAGCGTGGATTATCATCGGTCAGAATCACCTGATCCGCGCACCGACTCGCGATCTCGCCCATCAGCGGGCGCTTACCCGGATCACGATCGCCGCCACAACCAAAAACCACCCAGAGTTGTCCGTCAGTATGATCCCGCAAGGTCACCAAGACCTGCTCGAGCGCATCTGGCGTGTGCGCATAGTCGACGACGACACGCGGTTGTCCTTCGGCACGAAACTGTTCCATGCGCCCCGGCGCCGGCTCAAGCCGATCGACGACGCGAACCAGATCCGACCAGTGACACAGCCCAGTCGCCACCAGAGCGGTCATCGCTAACGCCAAGTTCTGCGCATTAAATCGCCCATAGAGTGGGCTTTGGATCACGTACGCGTCGCCGTCCACCGTCAGCGTCATCTCAGCGCCTCCAGTGTGGGGGGTGTAGCGCATCAGATGAACCCGACTGCCCTCGGTCTCACCAACCGTCCACACCACACCACGAGCTGTCGAGGCAAGCGAGTTTACGAAGGGGTCATCCACGCACAGCACTGAGGCCTCGAGCGCGAAGTCATGGAACAAGCGTGCCTTTGCCGCACCATAGCGCTCTAGGGTTCCGTGATAATCCAAATGATCGCGCGTGAGATTGGTAAAGACGCCGACCGAGAAGGGAATCCCAGACACACGCCCCTGATCAAGTGCATGCGAGGATACCTCCATGGCTATCCCTCGCGCGCCGCGCGCGATTAAATCAGCACATTGACCAGCGAGGGTCAGTGGATCAGCAGTGGTGCGATCACTATTGGACAGCACGTCTCTGCCAAAACTCACCCCGAGCGTGCCAATGCGACCCATCGGCACGCCTAATAGACTCGCCAGTTGCGCAATTAAAGACACCACCGTGGTCTTGCCATTTGTCCCGGTCACCCCGAACACGGGGCGATCCGCGAAGGACAACGCGTACCAAGCGGCGCCGATCTCAGGTAATCGAGACCGCAAGTGTGGGATCCGTAGACACGGAATGTGAGCTGGAGTTGGACCCTCCCAATCATCAAAGAGCGCCGCAATTGCACCGCGACGGACCGCATCCTCCAAAAACTGCATGCCATGGGACTCAGTCCCTGCGACTGCTATAAAGACGGTACCCGGGGTCACTAAGCGTGAGTCGAGCTGAATCCCAGTCATCTCCAGATCAACAGCAACGGCAGTCTCGGGGCTCAACAAGCGCAACAGATCGCCAAGCGTCATGGACGACCTCCCGCGAGCAGTTGATCCGATGGATTATCAGGCGGAATGTCATACAGGCGCATGACATCATCCATCACATCGGCAAACACGGGTGCCGCAACCTGCCCGCCGTAATACTGCTGCGATTGAGGGTCATCAATCACCACTGCCATGACAAACCGAGGGCGATCCATGGGGACAATGCCCACAAAGCTTGAGATGTAGCGCTTACTGGCATACCCGCCGTCTTCACCCAGTTTCATGGTGGTCCCGGTTTTCCCACCCACGTGATAGAGCGGGATACGGGCATTGACGGCTGTCCCTCCTGGCTCTGTCACAGCCTGCAGCATGGGGAGCATCTGGCGAATCGTTTCTGGCTTAAACACACGGACCGGCTTTGGCGTCTCGCCATTCACCAACAAAGTCAGAGGACGCAACACGCCCTCATTGGCAAAGACGGTGTAGGCCTGAGCCAATTGCAGTGGCGTCACCATCAAACCATAGCCATAAGACAGGACGGCCCGATCAAGATCGCGCCACGTCGAAAAGCTCGGTAAAAATCCGTCGGCTTCTCCAGATAAACCGAGGCCTGAGGACTGCCCAAGACCTAATAGTGATAAACGATCCCTCAACTCAGACGGCTCAAGCATCAATGCAATCTTTGCCGAACCGATGTTGCTGGACTTTTTGACCACGGTTGATACATCGATCGTTCCGTAATCCCGGACATCACGAATCACTTTCCGTTGGATTGTCATGCGACCAGGACTTGTCTCCACCAAGGTCTCTGGTGTGACTAACCCAACATCCAGGGCGGTCGCGACCGTAAACGGCTTGATCGGCGAGCCGGGCTCCATCAGATCACTGACCGGACGATTCCGGACGCGCTCAGGCCGGCGAGACGACATGTCGTTCGGGTTGAAAGCAGGCTGCGCAGCCATGGCCAGAAGCTCACCCGTCCAGGCATCAATCAGCACCGCACTGCCGGCGGAGGCTCTTGCGCGAGCCACGGCCTCTTTTAACGCCCGATAGGTCAAATACTGCAAGCGCAAATCGATCGATAAGCGAAGTTCACGTCCTTGCTCGACCTCCTTGCCCGCGCTCACATAGCGCACGACGTTGGCGCGTCGATTCTTCAAGACGTGGCGGATCCCATCAACGCCAGAAAGCCACTCATCAAAAACCCGCTCAAGCCCTTCTTGGCCACGATCTTCAATATTGGTGAAACCCACCAAGTGCGCAGCGACCTCACCTGCCGGGTAAAAACGTCTGAATTGCCGAACCACCTCAATGCCATCAAGATCCAGAGCCTCGATCTGATCTGCACGCTCAGGAGTCACATACCGGGACAGATAAATGTAGGGAGATTGGCTCTCTGCAACCCGCGACCGCAAGCGCTCAGGATCCATACCCAAGACATTGCCTAAGCGCTCAGCCCATGCTGAATCCGTCAACAACCGCTGACGCACCGCGACGGCTGCAACCGGTGTCGAGACCGCCAAGGGTTGGCCCAGGCGATCTGAGATTAGGCCTCGGTGGGCGCGCTGCGTCTCATAGCGGATCGTGATTTCATCACCAATCCCTCGCAAGGTCTCTGTGGTCACCACGTGTAACCATACCAACCGAAACCCAATGGCAAAGACCACAAGACCTAAGAGCGCCCCAACCAGTCTCAGGCGCCAAGGCGCGGCAGCATCACGTGACTTCGCCATCAGGGTCGCTCCATCACAATGGTCACATCAACACCCGGCGTTTTCAGTCCGAGCGTTGTCCTCGCCAAAGCATCCAGTCGGGTGTCAGAGCCAACTGCACCGCGCTCTAGGAGCAAACGCCCCCATTCAATCGTCAGGGCATCACGCTTTGCGCGCGCCTCCTGCAATCCGGAATATAACTGTCGCGTTTGATAGGCCGTGTTGATTACTAAAAAGCTCGAGGCCATTAACGCCAAGGCAAGCAAAGACCCTAACCAGACTTGAGGAGACAGGCGACGCATTAGGCAGCCTCCCTGCGTGCTGCCACCCGGAGTACCGCACTGCGCGCGCGCGGGTTGCTCGTAAGCTCGGCGGGACCTGCTTTAATCGCTTTGCTGACCAGACGTAATTTAGGCGTCGCGACCGAGTCCGGTAATGGCATGCGCGGATCGCCCGCCGGGGGGCGAGATGCATCCCGGAAAAATCGCTTCACCAAACGATCTTCCAACGAATGAAACGAAATCACGACCAATCGACCACCGGGCGCTAGCTGCTCCACAATGGCGCCCAGCGCGTCTTCAAGCTCACCGAGCTCACGGTTAATATGCATCCGAATTGCCTGAAAGGTTCGGGTTGCAGGATGCTTGCCGGGATCGATGCGCGGTTGCGCGGTTCTGACCACTTCAACCAGGGCTTGCGTTGTCTGCAGGGGAGCCTGAAGTCGCGCCGTACAGATCGCCCGTGCAATTCGCCGGGCATATCGCTCCTCGCCAAACACCCAGAGAACCTGCGCAATCTCTTCTTCATCTGCGACACCCAACCAATCGGCTGCAGACTGATCGCGCGTTGGGTCCATGCGCATATCGAGGGGGCCATCAGACTGAAAGCTAAACCCCCGAGCCGGCGTATCTAATTGTGGTGAGGACACCCCAAGATCCATCAGGACGCCATCAACAGCGTCGATCCCAAGTGAAGCCAGTCCAGCACGAAATTGAGAAAATGGCAGATGTAAGATCGAGAATCGGGGGTCTTCCTGACTCAACGCTTGACCGACAGTGACCGCGTCCGGATCACGGTCGAATCCAATCACTCGCCCCGAAGGCCCCAGCGCCTTGAGGATTGCGCGCGAATGCCCACCACGCCCAAACGTGCAATCAACGTAGCACCCACCCGTCTGAAGATGCAGACCGTCGAGCGCTTCAGAAAGGAGCACTGGCGCGTGTTCCATCACCGCCCCCTTACAACGACAAGTTAGTCAGTTCGACAGAGGCGTCATCTTCAAACGGTTCGTTGAGATACGTTTCTGTCATGGCAGACCAGCGAGCGTCGCTCCACAGTTCAAACTTCTGACCCTGACCCACCAGGATCAATCGCTTGTCCATCTCAGCATGGTCACGATGCATGGCGGGAAGTAGAAGGCGGTTATTGCCATCCAGATCAACTTCGGTTGCATACCCCACCATCAAGTGCTGCAGACGCCGCGCCTGGCGACTGGTTGAGTTGGGCAACGCATTGACGCGCGCCTCAATCACTTCCCAGTCCGCAAGTGGATACAGCAGCAGGCAACGATCAAATGGGTGCACGGTCACCACCATTTGCCCACCAGAGCGCGCAAGCACCTGGTCCCGGTATTTTGCCGGAACCGCCAGGCGACCCTTGGCGTCTAGATTGATCGGGTTAATCCCGCGAAACACTGCATTCCCCTAGGTGCGATCGGGGTTTTTCCAAAAAAACCCACTTCGCACCACTTTTTCCCACGTGTGAACTCTATGGACCCCTGAAAATAGAGTCAACACGGTGTTCCCGGGAAACCGGCGGATAGCCACAATAGGACCGCGAAAGTTCCAATAAGACACAGATTTTGTTGGATAAATTAATTTCAAACAGACAAAGAGAGACCCCTAAATCCCGGCGCTGGCGCACCGGTGGGGGATTGTGGGAAAAATAAGGTGAGTCAGCCGATAAGCCGGGTTCTGTCGTGGACAATCATTCATCTAGGGCCAGTGTCACCACGGGCCTCAAGCAACCTACCCGAATCCGATGCGAGGCACACCGAGTGGATTCCTATTTGGTCTTGCTCCAGGTGGGGTTTACCTTGCCGTCGCGTGTTACCACGGACGCGGTGCGCTCTTACCGCACCCTTTCACCCTTACCGGCGAACCGGCGGTCTACTCTCTGCTGCACTTTCCGTAGGCTCACGCCCCCCAGGGATTACCTGGCACCTTGCCTCGAGGAGCCCGGACTTTCCTCTCCTGCACTGCAGCAGCGATTGCCTGGCCAACTCGGAGCGGAGTGTCTACTGTTCCGAGGAGTCGGTCAATTGCGCGTAAAGACTCCGCTTTGATAGCCCGGTCAATTCCGCAGTGATACTGGCCGCCTTAGAGGGTGGTAAAACACCAGCGAGGGCTCGCAGGAGTCGCGTTGCATCGAGCGCACTGCTGGGTTGGGGCGTTCTTGGCGGCCCAATCATCAGCGCAAATTCACCACGAATGCGATCTGGACGTGCCATCAGCCACGCACTTAACCCTTCAGCTGGTAGAGACACCACTTCTTCATACGTTTTGGTCAACTCACGACCCACACAGACCGTCCGACCAGCTGCTAGCTCAGCCAACAGGACGGCCAGATCGTCCATGCGATGCGGTGCCTCATAGAGAACAGTGGTCCCACCGTACTCCAGAACAGACGTCAAAGCGCGTCGCCGGGAAGCGCCCTTCGGCGGTAAAAATCCAACAAACTGAAATGGACTGGCAGGAAGCCCTGCGACGCTCGCAAGCGCCGTCAGTGCGGAAGCGCCAGGCACAGGGACAACCGCGAGGCCCTCTGCATGACAGGCCGCGACCACAATGCGACCTGGATCACTGACTGCGGGGGTCCCCGCATCGGACACCAGTGCGATGGACTGTCCGTCACGCAGCGCTGCAATGATCTGAGGGACCTTAGCCTCTTCACTATGAGCATTCAGCGACGTTAGAGGCGTTCTAATCTGATGCGATGACAATAACTGCGCGGTAACCCGCGTATCCTCTGCAAAGATACGATCCACAGCGGCCAGAATTCGGAGCGCGCGCAGCGTGATGTCTTCAACGCATCCAATGGGTGTCGCCACAAGATAGAGGGCGGATGGTAGAGTAGTGGCTTGAGAAGGATGAGACACGCCGTGGCCTTGAACAACAACATCTGCGCCAAGCCTGCACGAAAGATCGCCCTGCGGTCCAGTGTCTTTGTCTGTGCCGCCTGGATTCTGTCCGGCTGTCAACCAGAGCAGACGAGTCGTACCGATGCCTCGCGACCCAGCGTAGCGCGCCCCCCAGTGGTTGATTCGGTCCCATCCACGCCTGTCGACCCAAGACCGCAAGTCGTGATCGAACCAACGCCACGGGTTGAACCCGTGCAACCAATCTTGTCACAACCAGAGGCTCCAAAAGAACCACTGGTCCGCATCGACCCAGTGGCAGACCGCCTTGCTGAGGCGGCTCAGGCGCTCGCCGAGGGGGCACCGACCAAGGCACTGGAGCGAATCAACAGTCTACCCTTGGATGCACTTTCGGCCTCTGAAATTCAACAGGCACTGACGTTGAAAGAACAAGCCTTTGATGCTTTAGAGCTCCCCGTGTTGGCCATCCAAACGGGTCTTGAACGTCTGTTCCGGCAGTCAGACCCCATTGCGCCAGACACACTTGAAGCGCTCATCGACCGTGCGAACACATTACCCGACGATCTCAAGCAATTACACCGCCGCAGCGGAAGCCAATTGGCGGGGGTCATCGATGCCCTCGCCCTTGGATCTGCCCCGAATCCAGCCGAGGTGGCGCGATGGCAGCGGCGCTACCCCAATCACCTGCTGTCTCGCGTTCCGCTTGCACGCTTTTCAGCCTTCCAAGCGCCAATCGTCGGGACCCCAAAAATGACAGTGCTTCTGCCATTAACCGGACCCTTGGGAACAGCAGGTCGTGCAGTCAGAGATGGCCTGGTCGCGGCCTGGGCAGACGCCTCAACGACCGTGCCCATCGAATTATCCGTTGTAGATAGCACGACACTCTCAAATCCAGAACTGGCACAACTAGCCGAGGGACTCACAACGGATCTGATTGTGGGCCCCCTGGACCGTAATCGACTGGCTCATCTCGCCGAGGCGACCAGTCAAATCCCGATTCTCGGTCTCAATCGCTTGCCGGTTGAGAGTCTCGGACACGATCAGTTGTTCCAATTTGCCCTCGCCATTGAGGATGACGCGAGCTCGGCAGTCGAGTGGGCTCAGCAACGTAG